>CAZHBC010000001.1:0-80025 GCA_964530715.1 uncultured Sutterella sp.
CTCCAAAAAAGCGTAACGACTTAGGTTCTTGTAGGAGTCTTTCTTCGCACGATTTCGCACGAGAAGACCGGAAATTTTTTTGTGAGGGCGCAGTATAGGGAGATATCTCCTAAATTTTTCCCTTGAGAGAAAATTTTTTTAAGAAATCCCCAAAAGTTTGACCTCGATGAAACTTTCGAGGATTTTTTTGAGCTCTTTGGTCGGTTTTTAGCTCTTTTTTACTTTTTGATGCCTCTTGCGAAGGCTAGTGTTTATGCGGCTCTTCAAAGGATATGCCCCAAATCTTCCAATATAGTGCCGATTTGGGATGTCGCATGTATACAACAAGCCTTTGCTCCCCTCTTCCGCCTTTTTCGGGCACAAAAAAGGCTAGATGCAACCACCTAGCCCTTTTCAAGTTTTTTTGATTGCGTAATCGATTACATCTGCTCGATTCCCGCGAGCAACCATCCACTTGACTCATCGATAGGTTGCACGAGTAACCAATGTTCGTGGACTTCCTCGAACTGGCCATTGATCTTCATTGCGCCTTCGAATGTGACCACTGCGACGTATTCAGATCCCTGCTGCACGATGCCAACGAGTTTCGTTGTGAGATCGACGACTTCACTCTTCTGCTCGTTGTAACCATGCTCACGCAACTGATGCGTAAGTGCGATAAAGAAGTCGTCCGTCATAAAGTCTGCGACAGGAACGACATTTCCTTTATCCCAAGCCTTTTGTAGACGGATAAAGTTTTCTCGCGCTACGTTTTCAAAAGCTTTAGCGTCAAAACCTGCGGGAACCGTAAGACTCTCGAGGCCTGCGTTGTTAAAACTATCCATGACGCTTCCAGGACGAGCCTGTGCCCCGGAGTCAAACGCCTCTCTTTGTGGTGCCCGCTCTTCATAGGTTGCGCTCTGCGCTCTTTCGTAGGGATTGACTCTGCTACTCTGCTGAACCTTCCCAACGAGGAAGCGCGCAAGCAAAAATCTCAGTAGATAAAAAACTGCAAAAGCCCCAAGCACGGCAACTAACACTTGAGCAAACTCTGCGGAAAGTCCCAACGCACTCATGAGTGCCGTCAGACCCAAGACTGTTGCAATTCCCATGAGCATGCCACCCATGGGGCGCGCTGTCGTAGCCGCTGCTCCTGCTGCACCTGTTTTAGCAGCCTGTTGCGTCGCTCCCGGCCTTGCCGCATTTGGTGCCGCCTGAGAAGCGCCTGGCGCCGTCTTCCCTGCCATCGAGGGTTTGGCTGGCGTTGCCTTCTGGAAGAGACTACTTGTCGTACGACCAAAACTACGGCCGCCACCAAAGCGCATAGCCGCATCGGCATCTGGCGTCAAAGACGCAAGCATTAATACAACGGCAAAAAGTGCAAGAAATTTCTTCATAGTATTTTTTGTGTTAGTTTGAATCAAAAAGGCTTTCTTACTTTGTACATGGGGGCAGAAAGATTCTCTTTCAAGCCTTCTGCCCAATGTGCAAGGCACAAACGCCAAAAGTCATATTTTGCCAAGAGACTTTAGCAAATCCTGCTTCTTGCATCATACGGGCAAGCGTCTCCTGATCAGGATGCATACGAATTGACTCGGCAAGATAGCGGTAACTCTCTGCGTCCCCCGCTACAAGCCGCCCCAAACGCGGCATGACGACAAAAGAATAAAAGTCATAAAAGGGGCGAAGAATCTTCCAGCAGTGACTGAATTCCAAAACCAGCACACGACCGCCTGGCTTTGCGACGCGAAGCATCTCTGAGAGAGCCTTCTCTTTATGCGTCATGTTTCTTAAGCCAAAAGAGACTGTCACAACATCAAATGTGTTATCTGCAAAGGGAAGTTTTTCACAATCGCACTGTGCAACACGGACGTTTGCCCGGGCTTGCTTTATGCGTTTCTCCCCTTCAGAGAGCATGGCGTGGTTAATGTCCGTTGCCCAAACTTCGCCGGTCTTTCCTACCTTTGGAGCAAAAGCAAGAGCCAAGTCGCAGGTCCCCGATGCGATATCAAGAACACGGTCTCCTTCTTTTAACCCAGCCTCAGAAATCGTGCGTCGCTTCCAGAGCCTATGTAGGCCGAAGCTTAAGAGGTCATTCATGAGGTCGTACTTAGAGGCAACCGAATCAAAGACCTGTTTGACGTCCTCGGCTTTTTCGGATTCCGGAACTTCGCGAAATCCAAAAGATACTTTTTTCTCGTCTTTCTCTGTTTGTTGCGAAGTCACGCTACATTCCAACGATAAATAATTTTCCGAAGAGAACCTTCCTCGGCAGAAAAAACCGAGTGAAATCATTCACCCGGCTTACGGTTTGGTGGTGCCCCCGGCGGGACTCGAACTCACATCACAGCCTTCGGAGGGCCGCATTCTATCCAGTTGAACTACGGGGACAGCGCATGGCATTATACCTGCGCGTAGCGGCGATTAAAGTTCCGTCGGATCGACCTCGACCGTCCAAAAGACGCCGCTTTCATGCTCAATTAATGCGGTCCATTCGAGAAGGAAAGCATTGAGCTTTGCTCTTGACTCCGACTCTACAAGCAGTTGCGCTCGCTCTTCATCCATGAGTCGCATAAGAGACATCGGCACTGGTTCGTAAAGCTTCACGCGAGAGCGGTTTATTAATTCGGCCTTTTTCTTAGCGCGATCTAAGAAACCGAGAGCAATCTCTAAAGACTTCCCTTGCGCTAAAAGGAGTGCCTGCCTTACAAAGGGCGGCATCATCGCTTCTTTCCTCTCAGTAAGCGCACGCTTAGCGAAAGCCTCATAATCCTGTGCGACAAACTCGGCATAAAGCGGATGTTCGGGGTAACGCGTCTGCACGAGAACGCGTCCCTCGTTACCTGAACGCCCTGCTCGACCTGCCACCTGCAGTAAAGAAGAGAAAAGTCTCTCCTCAGCCTTAATGCTTGGGCTCACAAGAAGCGCGTCCGAATTGAGAATAACGACCAGTCCTACGTGCTTAAAGTCGTGCCCTTTGGAAATCATCTGTGTGCCAACGATGATATCTGCCTTACCCTCGTGTATCTGAGAAAAAGCTTCTTCGACTTGCCGCTTCGTTCTGACGCTATCGCGATCGATGCGAAGGATTCTTCTCTCGGGCCAAAGCGCTGCTATAGCTTCTTCAATTTTCTGCGTTCCTGTCCCAATAACCTCAATATCCGCATTGCCACAGGTTGGACAGTGGGCGGGAACTGGGTAACTCGTTGAACAATGATGACAAACGAGGCGGTTTTCCTTTTTGTGGTAAACGGTAAACCCCGAACAATGTAGGCAGCGACTAACCCAACCGCATGCCGAGCACGTTACTGTTGGAGCGTACCCTCGTCTATTAATAAAAACGAGTACTTGTTCGCCTGCGTTAAGCGTTGCCTCTATTGCCGTACGAACGGTGTCTGTAAATACGACTCGCCTCTGTAGCCTAGAGTCAACGAGTTCCACTTTCGGAAGCTTTGCCGCCGAGACAGCACGCTCTGAGAGTCGTAGTAGTGGAAATTTTCCGCTTTTTACCTTTTCCCAGGTTTCTAGTGAAGGCGTGGCAGAGCCCAAAACGCAGGGAGCGTCATTCATCTTTGCTCGCTTAATTGCCAAGTCTCTAGCAGAAAACCGCATTCCGTCTCCTGCCTTATAGCTTTCATCGTGCTCTTCATCGACAAGAACGAGGGAAAGTTTCTTAAAACTTGCAAAGATCGACAGGCGCGTTCCCACAAGGATACGAGCCCGGCCTTCGTGAGCGGCTAGCCAATTTTTGGCTCTCTCTCCTTCACTTAGTGCAGAGTGCAACGTTACAACGATTTCGCTGGGAAACCTTTCTCTTACACGCATCTCAAGCTGCGGCGTAAGATTAATTTCTGGAACAAGAAGTAATACTTGATTTTCTGGATCTTTTTTTAGGAATTCCTGCATAACCCGCAGGTAGACCTCAGTCTTTCCTGACCCTGTTACTCCAAAAAGAACAAAGGGAGAAAAGCCTTTCGCCTCACAGATTGTGCGAACCGCCGTCTCCTGTTCCGCGTTAAGCACTGGAGGTTCTGAGGGGTTTGTCTTTAGTGGAGAAAGCTTGCGCGCTTTTTCTAAAGAGGCCTCCCGTCTTGCCCGCGGAAGGGTGCGGAAAAATTTCGGCAAACTTCCTATGGCCGCCTCACCCCAAGAACGAATGTAGTAACTTGCCGCAAACTTTGTTAAATCAAGCCATTCTCGGCGTAGTGGTTCAGTTTCTCCTAATGTACGGATGACTTTTTTTAACTTTTTAGGATCAACCTCACTGTGAGTCGAGACCGCAACAACAATACCAACAAGCTTACGTGTGCCAAGCGGAACAAGCACGCGGTCGCCCACGGCAACCTCGGTTTCTTCATCGACCCGATAGTCGAGTTCTCCAAGGGGAGCCTGAACAATGACGCGGGCAAATTGTTCGGTAAGGTTGTGCTGCATGATTAAAACAAATGGCTCCCTCTAGGGTTTTCCACAGTCGTCCGTCTTATTTAAAACGCTTTCTATTTGAAAAATCTCACTTTTCCAAGTTATCCACAAGCTGTGGAAAACTTTGTGGAAAACTCTCTAACAGTTCTTTTTTCACGTGTATTCACGTCTTTTCTTGCCGTCAGTTGATTCTTTTAAGATTTATTTAAAATCAATGGGTTACAAGCCGCTCTCTTTAAGAAAATCTTACTACCTCTTAGAAATTTTCGCTTGTCCTATATTTTCTTCGCTGTGGAAAACTTTTCCCAATATGCCCTTCTCTTAGGCTTTGTGATAACGCGTTGAAACGCTATGCACAACATCTACGAGTGTTTTCACAGCTTCGGGAGATGTCTGTTGCAAAACGCCGTGCCCCAAGTTAAAGACGTGTCCTGCCCTCGCACCTACCTGACCAAACTCCTCTAACACGCGACAGGCTTCTTTTTCCACAGCCGCTTCCGTACTCAGTAACGCCGCAGGATCCATGTTCCCCTGCAGAGCCACCGCGTCTTTTGTCCTCGTTCTCGCTTTTGCTAGATTCACTGTCCAATCCACACCGATACAGTCAGCACCACACTGTGCGAGATCTTCTAACCAATTGCCACCGCCTTTTGTAAAAACGATGATTGGAACGGATTTTTCACCGAGCGTTCTTCTAAGGCACTCGATTACACGACGAATTGGATTAAGAGAAAATCTCTTAAAGGCCGCCTCCGTAAGAGACCCTCCCCAAGTATCAAAAATCTGTAGCGCCTGTGCGCCGCTTTCTACCTGTGCGGCTAAATACGCCGCAACCGCTTTCACATTGACTGCCAAAATCTCTTCCAAGAGTTCAGGTCTACTGTAGAGCATCCCTTTTACGCAGGAGAAATCTCGTGAGGAGCCCCCTTCTACCATGTAGCAAGCCAACGTGTAAGGAGAGCCCGCAAAACCAATCAATGGCACTCTGCCATTGAGAGCCTTTCGAATAGATACGACGGCATCCATGACATAGCGAAGTTTATCTGTTGGGTCTGGAACAAAAAGTCTTCTCACGTCTTCTTCACTGCGTACGGGATGCTCAAATTTTGGGCCTTCTCCTGCGACAAACCCTAAACCAAGCCCCATCGCATCGGGAACGGTCAAAATATCCGAAAAGAGGATGGCCGCATCGAGTCCAAACCTCTCCACTGGTTGCAATGTCACTTCGGTAGCCGCCGCAGGATTTTTCGCCAACGCCATAAAACTTCCGCACTGCTCACGCACTCTGCGGTATTCCGGCAAAAACCTTCCTGCCTGTCGCATCAGCCATATTGGGGTATAGTCTGTCTGCTCACGCCTTAGTGCACGTAAAAAAGTATCGTTTTCCAGTTCCATGGCATCCTGCGATTCGGTTAATTCTCAAAAAATTTCGTCTTCTCTTCCCGAGTGGCTCTCTGCTACTGAGGACGGCGTATCGCTACTCGTCCATGTTCAGCCAGGTGCAAAAAAAGACGCTGTCACGGGTAATTTTAACGGACGTCTGAAGATTAGCCTCAGTGCGCCTCCCGTTGACGGAAAAGCCAACGAACGACTCATCCGTTGGCTTTCAAAAAAACTAGGTCTTCCCCGCTCCTCTCTCACGCTTGTTAGCGGATTAACGAGCAGAGACAAACGACTTCTTATCCGAGGGATTCAGCCCTCGGATGCGCTTCAAAAACTTTCCTAGCGAACGACAAGAACAGGTCTATCGGCGCTCGCAAGAACCTTCTGTGTTTCTGAACCCAAAAATACAGACTCAATCGAACCGAGACCACGGCTTGCCATCACGATAAGACGAGCATGTTTTCTCACAGCAACTGCAAGGATGCCAAGATAGGGGGCCTGCGCCTCTTCGGCAACGAGTTCACAGGCAAGGCCCGCCGCTTTTGCCTTCTCGGCTACGGCGGTCAATCGTGCACGAACGTCTTCACGCTCTCCTGCCTTTCCCTTGACAACAGTGACCGCAACAAGCGGCAACTCCATTTTCTTCGCTAAGGAAATGGCCTCATCGACGGCTTTGTCGGAAATCTTGCTACCGTCTGTGCAAACTTGAATAACTTCGGAGGTTGCCATTTCTTCTCTCCTTATGAAAAGGTTCTCTTACCCCTAATCCTAATAGAAAAAAACGGATTCGTCCGAGATTTCTCTCGCACTCCTCCGTTTCTTTGTGTCAGCAAGGCAAAAATTACTGTCCTTGGCGTAGCTTCTTGATGAACTGCAACTGCGCGGACAAGGCAGAGAGCTTCGCCTGCACGAGAGCAATATCAATTTCGCCTGAGGCTTTCTCTTTTGCGTGTTCGGCCGCTTCGATAGCCTGCTTGGCTTTCGCTTCGTCCAAATCCTTGCTACGAACCGCAACGTCTGCAAGCACTGTCACACGGTCAGGCTGCACTTCTAAGAGCCCACCTGCGACGAAGATGCTTTCCTCGGTTCCTGCTGCTGTTTGCACACGCACGGCCCCCGGACGAATCCGAGTAATGAGCGGCACATGTCCGGGCAGGATGCCGAGTTCGCCTTCTTGGCCTGGCAAGGCGACGAACTTCGCCTCGCCGGAAAAGACGGACGCTTCTGCGCTGACGACATCAACCACAATCGTTGCCATGTTTTGCTCCGTTTACTTAATCGTCTTGGCCTTTTCAAACGCTTCGTCGATTGTGCCAACCATGTAGAAGGCCTGCTCGGGCAACTCATCGCATTCGCCATCGACAATCATCTTAAAGCCGCGGATGGTTTCCTTGAGCGGGACATACTTGCCAGGGCTACCCGTGAAGACTTCAGCAACGTGGAACGGCTGAGAGAGGAATCTCTGAATCTTACGAGCGCGGGTAACGGCAAGCTTATCCTCAGGAGAAAGTTCATCCATACCCAAAATCGCGATAATGTCACGCAATTCCTTGTACTTCTGCAGGGTTTCCTGAACACGGCGGCAAACACTGTAGTGCTCTTCGCCGATGATGTTGGGATCGACCTGACGGCTTGTGGAATCCAAAGGATCGACAGCAGGATAAATACCCAAACTTGCAATGTCACGACTCAAAACGACCGTTGCATCCAAGTGGCTAAATGTCGTTGCAGGAGACGGGTCCGTTAAGTCGTCAGCAGGCACGTACACAGCCTGAATTGACGTAATGGAACCAACCTTCGTAGATGTAATACGTTCCTGCAAGCGGCCCATTTCTTCTGCGAGTGTCGGCTGATAGCCCACAGCAGACGGCATACGGCCGAGCAGAGCGGAAACTTCTGTACCCGCAAGCGTATAACGGTAAATGTTATCAATGAAGAGCAGGATGTCGCGGCCCTCATCACGGAACGCTTCAGCCATCGTCAAACCCGTCAGAGCAACACGCAAGCGGTTTCCTGGTGGTTCGTTCATCTGACCGAAGACCATTGCCACTTTGTCGAGAACCTTAGACTCTTCCATTTCGTGGTAGAAGTCGTTACCTTCACGGGTACGTTCACCGACACCAGCAAACACCGAGTAGCCACCATAGGCCTTCGCGATGTTATTGATGAATTCCATCATGTTCACGGTCTTGCCGACACCAGCACCACCGAAGAGGCCAACTTTACCGCCCTTAGCAAACGGGCAAATCAAGTCAATAACCTTAATACCCGTTTCGAGCAAATCCACAGAGGGGCTCAACTCATCGAACTTCGGAGCTGCTCTGTGAATTGTGCGGCGTTCATCCTCACCGATGGGACCGCAGTCATCGATTGGGCGTCCAAGAACGTCCATGATGCGGCCGAGCGTCTTGTGACCAACAGGAACTGAGATGCCAGCCCCTGTAGCCTTGACCTTCATGCCGCGGCGCAGACCGTCAGAAGATCCCATTGCAATCGTACGGACGATACCGTCACCCAATTGCTGCTGGACCTCAAAGGTCAATCCTTCTTCGGCAAGCGTATTGTCTTCGCTCTTTTCCAAAACAAGCGCTTCGTAGATTTTCGGCATCTCATCGCGAGCGAACTCAATGTCGACCACAGCGCCGATAACTTGAACGATTTGTCCGATACTCATAAATTATTCCTCGGTCCTCAAATCTTTTACGACACGGCGGCGGCACCACCGACGATTTCGGTGATTTCCTTCGTAATGCCGGCCTGACGAGTCTTGTTGTAGACGAGTTGCAATTCGTCAATCAACTTCTTAGCGTTGTCCGAAGCCGCCTTCATGGCGACCATACGGGCAGACTGCTCAGAAGCAATGTTCTCTGCAACTGCTTGATAAATTAATGTTTCGACGTAGCGCTTTAGCAACTCATCGAGAACGGTTTGCGGGTCTGGCTCATACAGATAGTCCCACGAATATTCGCGTTCCTTTTCTCCGAGCGACTGCAGTTTGTCATCTGTAAGCGGAAGAAGCTGTTCAATAACGGGTTCCTGCTTCATCGCGTTGATAAAGCGAGTGTACGCCAAGTAAACAACATCAACCTTCCCTTCACTGTAGGCATCCAACTGCGCACGAATCGTGCCTAAGAGCTTTCCGAGACTCGGACGGTCGCCCAACTGAACAGCCTGCGACGTAACCTCCAAGTGCATATGCGAACAAAATGCCACTGCCTTGTTGCCAATGGCGGTCACGCAAAGCGACTTGCCTTCTTCATGCAGGGTCTGCATTTGATGCAAGACATGACGCTGAATGTTCGTGTTCAATGCACCGGCTAAGCCCTTATCGGTCGTAACCATAATCAAGGCAACCTTGCCGGTCTCCTTGGTGTGCTTCTCAAGGAACGGATGCTTATAGGCAACATTCGACGCCGCCAAGTGCGCAATGATGTTGCGCAACTTGTCTGCGTAAGGGCGCGTCTGGAACATCCTCTCTTGCGCCTTACGCATCTTCGAGGCTGCCACCATCTGCATCGCCTTGGTAATCTTCCGCGTGTTTTGCACGCTTCGGATTTTTCCGCGTATTTCCTTTGTGCTAGGCATGGAGGTTCCTCAGCTCGTTAAAACGCCACCGTCTTCTTGAATGCCGCAATCGCATCCTGCATGACAGTACGGTCTTCTGCCGAGAGCACCTTCGTCTCTTCGATGCGATCGAGGAGATCCTGATGATGCTGCTTGAGGTATTCACGCATCTCGTGCTCAACCTTAAGAGCGTTCTTCACAGGAACATCATCGTAGGCACCAACTTCAACAGCAAAGAGTGTGACGGCTTCTTCCCAAACCTGAAGCGGTTCGTACTGCGGCTGCTTCATCAGTTCGGTTACGATACGACCACGTTCAAGTTGCTTACGTGTGGCTTCGTCCAAGTCGCTAGCAAACTGCGCAAAGGCAGCAAGTTCACGGTACTGAGCCAAGGCCAAGCGGACGCCACCACCGAGCTTCTTAATAATCTTTGTCTGCGCAGCGCCACCGACACGGCTCACGGAAATACCCGGGTTAATAGCCGGACGAATACCCGCGTTGAACAAGTCGGTCTCAAGGAAGATCTGTCCGTCGGTAATGGAAATCACGTTCGTCGGAACGAAGGCGGTCACGTCGCCTGCCTGCGTTTCAATAATCGGAAGAGCTGTCATGGAACCAGTCTTGCCCTTGACTTTACCCTTCGTGAAACGCTCCACATAGGTCGCATTAACTCGTGCAGCACGCTCGAGCAAACGGCTATGTAGGTAGAAGACGTCACCAGGATAGGCTTCGCGTCCTGGCGGACGACGCAGCAGTAAGGAAATCTGGCGATATGCCCAAGCCTGCTTTGTTAAGTCATCGTAAACGATAAGGCTATCTTCACCGCGGTCGCGGAAGTATTCGCCCATCGTCGCGCCAGCGTACGGAGCGATGTACTGCATTGCCGCAGAGTCAGAGGCCGCAGCCGCAACGATGATGGTGTAATCCATTGCACCGTGTGCTTCGAGCTGACGGACCACGTTAGCAATCGTACTTGCCTTTTGGCCGATAGCAACATAGATGCAGGTAAGGTTCTTGCCCTTCTGATTGATAATCGTATCAATTGCGATAGCTGTCTTACCTGTCTGGCGGTCGCCAATGATTAATTCACGCTGTCCACGACCGATAGGAATCATCGCATCGATGGACTTGAGACCTGTCTGAACAGGCTGGCTCACGGACTGACGATCAATAACGCCAGGAGCAACCTTTTCGACAACGTCATATTCATTTGTCTTAATCGGGCCCTTACCATCGATTGGCTGACCGAGAGCATTCACAACACGACCAATCAGTGCGGGACCAACTGGGACAGAAAGAATTCTGCCTGTTGTTTTAACGGTATCGCCTTCACGAATGTGCTCGTAGCTACCGAGAATCACGGCGCCCACAGAGTCTCTTTCGAGGTTAAGAGCCAAACCATATGTGTTCTGAGGAAATTCAAGCATTTCACCCTGCATCACGTCCTGAAGACCGTGAACACGGCAAATGCCGTCGGTCACCGTTACTACGGTGCCCTGTGTACGAAGATCAGTCGAAACGCCAAGATCCTCAATTCTCTTCTTGAGCAGTTCGCTAATTTCGCTTGGATTGAGCTGCATTTTTTGAACTCCGGTATTTACGCTGTAAGGGCCGCTTGCATCTGTGCAAGTCTTGCACGCACCGAGCCATCAAGGATTTGATCTCCGACGCGAATACACACGCCACCAATCAAATCTGGATTAACTGTGACAATCGGATTGAGCTTAACGTTGGGAAACTTCTTTTCCAAACTTTCGACGAGCTGAGAAACCTGCGTCGGCGTCATCTCGAAGGCACTCTCGATATGAGCTTCCTCAACGCCGGAAGCGGCATTCACCAGCCCTTTGAACTGTTTGGCAATTTCGCCAAGCACAGAAAGACGCCCGTTCTCGATTACGGCTAAGAGGAGCCCTTCAAGCTCCTTAGGAACTCCGTCACCGAGAGATTTCTTTATGGCCTCAAAAAGCTCCGTCTTCGTCAGTTTAGGATCGGTGACAAGCGGCGACATTTCTGGGCTAAGAATCACTCCCGAAAGGCTTTCGAGCCCTTCGGAAATCGCTTTCACCTTAGCCGCTGTCGGATTGTCTCCGAGAGCTGCCCAAAGACCATGAGCATACGGCCGTGCAATCGTTGAAAGTTCAGCCATAGTTAAAGTTTCGCCTTCAGTTGAGCCAAGAGCTTCGCATGCGCGTTCGCATCGATTTCTCTTTCGAGAATCTTCTGCGCGCCGGCGACAGCCAACGCAGCAACATCTTCGCGCAATTGTTCACGGACACGGTCCATTTCTTGCACGGCTTCAGCCTTGGCTTCCGCAACGATGCGATCCGCCTCAACTTTAGCTTGCTGCTTGGCCTCCTCGACAATCTTCGCGCCGCGCTTTTCGCCGTCAGAAACGATTACCGATGCACGAGCTCTCGCTTCGGCCTCAATTTCCCGTCCCTTGACTTGCGCGTCATTCAAAGCATTGTTGCCTTTCTCGGCCGCAGCCAATCCAGCCGCAATCTTCTGCTGACGCTCTTCAATCGCCTTAATAAGCGGCGGCCAGATGTACTTCATCGTGATGTAACAACCGATGAAGAACACGACCATCTGTACAAACAAAGAGGCATTAATGTTCATTATCGAAACCCCATTGGGCCCGGATCTTGCCGCCTATTCGGCTTGAATCCTTGAGCCCCGTCATTGATGAAAAATTTCAATCAGCCGACGAACGGGTTCGCGAATGCAAACATCATGGCCACGCCGACGCCAATCAGGAAGGCCGCATCGATAAGGCCCGCGAGAAGGAACATCTTTGTCTGAAGGGCGTTCATCAGTTCGGGCTGACGAGCGGCGCTCTCGAGATAGCGCGAGCCCATAATGCCGATACCCAAGCAAGCACCGAGGGCACCAAGACTAATAATAAGGCCACAGGCCAGAGCTACCATTGCAACGTTGGTCATTGCATACTCCTTAAAGTTTCCAATTAGGAAATAAAAAATCAGTGTTCCTCATGAGCCTGGCCTAAGTAAACCAAGGTCAGCATCATCATGATGAACGCCTGCAATAAAACAATCAGAATGTGAAAAATCCACCAGCCAAGTCCGGCCACAATCTGTCCGAAGACCGATAGCGAACCACCGACAAAGCCAAATGACATTGCGAATCCTCCAAGAAGCGCAATGAGGAAAAAGAGCAGTTCGCCTGCGTACATATTTCCAAAAAGTCGCATTCCAAGAGAAACCGTTTTTGCAATATATTCAACAAGGTTCAGTGCAAAGTTGAACGGCCAAAGCCATACGACATCCCCAAAGGGTGATGCATAAAGGCTATGAAGGAATCCTTTAAAGCCCTTCACTTTCAAGCCGTAGTAAATGCACATAAGAAGAACGCTAACAGAGATACCCATCGTAGCGTTCAAGTCCGCTGTCGGCAGAGGTCTCAGATAGTGGATTCCAAAGAATCCCGCTATCCACGGCAAGAGATCGACAGGAACCAAGTCAATCGCATTCATGAGCACGACCCAAACAAACACCGTTAAGGCTGCTGGAGCAATGAATGTTCTGTCTCCGTGCACAATCGCTTTACTCTGCTCTTCGACCATGTCGACAAGCATTTCAACTGCGCATTGCCACTTTCCAGGAACACCGCTCGTTGCCTTAGCCGCGGCTTTTCTCAAAAGCCAAAGGGCCACGCAAAGAATCAAAATAGAGAAGAAGATTGTGTCGTAGTTGAGGACAGAGAAGTCCACAATAGACTGCTTGAGAATCGAGGCATTATGCTGCAAGTGATGCAGCATGTAACCAGTCGGAGTGAGTGCGTCAGTCGCCATAAACGCGAATCCCTTAATCTCGCTATTTCCCAATAAGTAGCGCCAAGCTACTAAGTGCGGCAATGGCGACACCCAAGAGCATCGCCGGCCAATTTAATCCCGTGTAAAACATGGCGACGAGTAACAGTAACAAGCACGCTATCGCCATCTTTAAAAACTCAAAAAGCAACAAGCTTGCAGGACTCCCGCCACCCTTCGATAGCGAGATAAGCAAACTCAGTGCGACAAGCGTATTTGGTATAGCAATACATGCTCCTCCCGCTATGCAGGAGAAAGCCGCGTTGAATCCAAAAAATATGCCGACACTCAAGGCCCCAATAAAAACAAGGGCGTACTGCCAAAGGATCACGCGAATCACCGTGCGTCGATTCACTTTATCCTCGTCTCTTTTGAATTTTTGCGTATTTTAAGAAGTTGTATTTACTTTAACAACTAGTCAACAGGCTAGGAAAACTACTCCTAACGACTAGCAAGCTCTCCTAATTACCTAGTCCTCTGGGCTAATTTTTGAGACGATTGCATCTAGGTCATCCAAATTTGCAAAATCAATGACAATTTGCCCCTTACCTCTGCGACCAAGAACGAGTCGCACAGGAGCCCCAAGAGCCTCAGAAAGTCTTTCTTCGAGAATCTGATCGTCACGTGTCTTTTTGCTCACCTTTCTGATGGGCTTTCTTGTCTTCTCTTCCTTGCGACGCTCAGCGATTCTTTCTGCTTCGCGGACACTAAGCTGTTTAGCTATGATTTCATTGGACAATTCAATCTGTTCTGCCCCAGTAAGTGGCAATAGTGCCCGAGCGTGACCCATTTCAATCTTAGAGTCAGCAAGTAGGCGCTGTACTGGTTTTGCTAGTGTCAGTAAGCGAAGCAAGTTGCTTGTCGCTGGTCTGCTACGCCCAATAGCCTGTGCGGCCTGCTCATGCGTGTAATCAAATTCATCAATAAGCCTACGAATACCTAGAGCTTCTTCCATCGCATTGAGATCTTCGCGTTGCATATTCTCAATTAGAGCCATGGCAAGAGCATCTTTGTCTTGGACCTTTCTCACAATGGCAGGGACGGTCTTCCTCTCGGCAATCTTAGAGGCACGAAAACGCCGTTCTCCGGCGATAATTTCGTACTTACCGCCCTTAATCGGTCGAACAACGATTGGATTGATAACCCCCTGCTCTCGGATGGAGTCCGCCAATTCTTTTAGGCGTTCCATTTCCATTTTGCTTCGTGGCTGATACTTCCCTGCAACGAGTTTTTCGATGTCAATCTCTGTAATAACATCCTTTCCTGCCGCAACCGCTGGGACATCTTCCCCCAGGAGGCTCGTCAAACCACGACCAAGACCACGTCTTTGTTTTTTTGCGACCATTTACTTCTCCCTTTTCCTGCGAACGCCACGAATCCCTACTCGGTGAAGAAGTTCTTTACCGAATTCCATATAAGCACGAGCACCACGACTTGACGGCTCAAAAATCACCCCTGGCAAACCAAACGACGGAGCCTCCGCAAGCCGCACGTTTCTTGGAATGACTGTGTCAAAGACACGATCACCAAAGTTTTCTTTCAATTGGTCACTTACCTGCTGCTGTAGTGTTAGCCTCGGGTCAAACATCACGCGTAGTAGCCCAATAAGCCTCAAGTCATCATTCTTGTTGTAACGGACGCGCTTTACGGTGTTGACCAAGTCGCTTAATCCCTCTAAGGCAAAGTATTCACACTGCATCGGAATGATGACGCCGATAGCTGCGCAAAATGCATTGACTGTCACAACAGAAAGCGATGGCGGGCAGTCAATTAGGATAAAGTCGTAATCCTTTACGACTGGATCCAAGGCATTTTTTAACTGTTCATCAGGTTTTGAGAACTCCACAAGCTCAATTTCCGCAGCTGATAACTCTCGATTCGAAGGCAGGACATCGTAGCCACTTTGCTCGGCTTTAATAATTGCCTTACGAGCTCCGGCCTTACCGATAAGGACCTCATAGACAGAAGGGTTACATTGACTCTTTTCAATTCCAGAGCCCATTGTTGCGTTTCCCTGAGGATCAAGGTCAACAAGGAGAACCTTTTGCCCGTATTTTGCTAGAGCCGCTGCCAAATTCACCGTCGTTGTTGTTTTACCAACACCGCCTTTTTGATTGGCAATACAGAAAACTTTTGCCATAACTCCTCTACCCTCCTCTTTAGTGAGGCAATCCGGCCCAAAGACCGCTAAACCCTGTCCAGAAAACCGACACACCAATACAAATCAGAATAAATGCGAAAATTCTTGTAAATGCATTTGTTCCCACAGCACCAAGCATCCGCGTCACGCTGTCACTATGGGCATAGCAAACCCAAACTAATAAGCAATTGAGAACAATACCCGCTAGACACCCTGCCACCTGCGCAATACCATGCATCGGCGTAGCACCAAAAGCAACTGCAACAGAAATTGAACCTGGCCCCGTGGTCACAGGCAATGTAAGCGGGAAAAAAGCCATCTCCGAATAAACATGACGAATCGGAGGACCATCTCTTTTCATACTCGCCCCGTCTGCATCCCCTTCATGCAGAACTTTCCATCCCGTGCTAAAGAGAACGGCACCACCTGCGACACGCAGGACGTCAATCGAGATTCCAAAAAACTTCAAGATGATGTTTCCCGCGAAAAGACTCACAAGAAGCACAATAAAAGAATAGATTGCAACACGACGAGCAAGTTTGGCTCTCTCCGCGTGTTCAATTCCACTTGTCATCGAGAGGAAAAGCATCGCCCCGCCAAATGGATTGATTGCCGGCATAAAAGAAGAAAAGACCATCAGCAAAGTCGTGGAAAAAACCAAACTTTCAGATCCGCTAAACATTTTTCTTCCAAAAAGTGAATATTTTTTCTTTTGTTACAACATTGAAATAAAAGGGAATTTTTGCTGTTTTACCTCAAATACCCCGCATTTATTTCACCTCAAACCAAAAACAACCGCTCACTTATACTGTTCTATCTCAATTAAACAACGCTCTAAATCAGTCCCTGGAACACATAATTTTCGAATTTCTGCAATTTTCACATCTTCCGGGAGTTCGGAAAGTTCCTCATTTGGAACCTTACCTTTCATCAGTAACCAGCGACCGTCAGAATTTAAAAATCTCTTCGTTAAGGATATTGTCTTTCCAACCGTTGCAAATGCCCTACATGTCACAGCATCAAAATTTTCTTCTTTAAAGTCCTCTATTCTGATGTGAATAGCATTCGCATTTTTTAAACCCAACTGAAGAATCACTTGCTGCAAAAATACTGTTTTCTTTTGTACCGCATCAATCATTGTGACTTTCGTCTCAGGGCGAAGGATTGCAAGAGGAATTGCTGGTAACCCTCCCCCACTCCCAACATCAAGCACGTTTTGCAATTGCTTCTCTTTGATTGCTGCAACAAAAGAAAGCGAATCCAAAATATGCAATCGGAGAACATCCTTCTCTGATGTGATGCTTGTAAGGTTATACACCCGATTCCACTTAATCAAAAGCTTTCCAAAAGTAGCAAGACTCTCTGATTGACTCTCAGACAAGTTAAGACCGAGAGTACTTGCTTCTTGTGAAATACATTCGGGTGTAAGAATCGTCACGATCTCCCCCACTTCAATCTCTTAAGATGCACCAATAAAAGAGAAATTGCAGCTGGTGTAACACCTGAAATCCGCCCAGCTTGACCTAAAGTTGCAGGACGAACTCTCTTTAAGTGTTGACGGACTTCAAAAGAAAGCCCACATACCGCATCATAGTCAATATCGTCTGGAATTCGTGTTTGTTCATGAGCAGCAGCTCTTTGAATCTCTTCCGCTTGCCTATCAATGTAGCCTTGGTACTTAAGCGCGATTTCAATTTGTTCAATCTCAGTAGGATTATCTAATGTTTCACGTGAAACATTTTCTCCAGATGCTTTCTTAAGAGAAACCACATCTTTGTAACTAATCTTGGGCCGAGATACTAGTGCTGCTAGTGAATATTCTCTTTCAATTGGAGTACCGAGAACTCTTTCGGCTTCTCCTTTCATAAGAGTATCTGGCGTTACCCAAGTTGATTTAAGGCGGTTAAGTTCACGCTCAACAGCCTCATGTTTCTTTTGGAAACGCTCCCATTTTTCTTCACTAAGAAGCCCCATATCGTGCGCTTTCGAACAAAGTCTTACGTCAGCATTATCTTCGCGTAAAGAAAGACGATATTCTGCTCGACTTGTAAACATACGATACGGCTCAGTCACGCCGCGCGTTGTAAGGTCATCCACAAGAACACCAAGATAGCATTCACTGCGAAGTGGTTCCCATTGCTCTTTATCTAATGCACGAGCAGCTGCGTTGGCGCCAGCTAGAAGCCCTTGAGCGGCAGCTTCTTCATATCCTGTTGTTCCATTAATTTGCCCCGCAAAATAAAGTCCCTCTAAAGCCTTTGTTTCAAAGGTACGCTTTAAAGCTCGCGGATCATAGTAATCGTACTCAATTGCGTATCCAGGTCTCACAAGATGGGCATTTTCCAGGCCTGGAACACAATGCACCATTGCAATTTGCACATCGTAGGGAAGGGAAGTTGATATTCCATTCGGATAGAAGAGGTTGGTAGATAAACCCTCAGGTTCCAAGAAAATCTGATGAGAATCCTTTCCCTTAAAGCGATGAATCTTGTCTTCAATTGATGGGCAATACCGAGGGCCAATACCTTCAATAATTCCAGCGTAAAGAGGGGATCTATCTAGGTTAGACATAATGATTTCGTGCATCTTTGGATTTGTATGTGTAATCCAGCACGAAACCTGTCTTGGATGCGCAATTCCAGGTTCCATCAAAGAGAAGGAGGGCACAGGGTTAGAGTCACCAGACTGCTCAACACACTTAGAAAAGTCGATTGAACGCCCATCAATTCTCGCGGGAGTTCCTGTCTTTAATCTTCCTTTCGGAAGTCCCAACTCTTCCAACCGCTCTGCAAGGCGAATGCTAGGCGGGTTTGCCACACGGCCCGCAGAATAGTGCTGAAGACCTACGTGAACTAAACCATTTAAAAAGGTTCCCGCACACAAAACTATCGATTTTGCGCCGAATTCCAAACCAACTTTGGTTCGAACACCCGTAACGCGACCGTTTTCAACCAAAATATCATCTACCATCTGCTGAACAACGAGTAGATTCTCTTGGTTCTCAATTCTTGAGCGCATCACTTGTCTATAGAGAGCACGATCAATTTGAGCACGAGTTGCCCGAACTGCGGGACCCTTAGATGCGTTCAAAATGCGAAATTGAATTCCAGCGGCATCTGTGACGGCGCCCATTGCACCCCCCATAGCATCTAGTTCTTTAACAAGATGACCTTTACCGATGCCACCGATAGATGGATTGCAAGACAATTCACCAATCGTCTCTATGTTCTGTGTAAGTAATAGTGTCTTTGCGCCCATGCGCGCAGCTGCTAGCGAGGCCTCTGCACCCGCATGACCACAACCAATGACAATTACGTCAAAAAATCCCATGCTTTGCATTTTATTGTTTCACGTGAAACATTCGCGTCCATAAATTTGTTAGATGTCATTCTAACGAGAGAGTAGGGGAGTCGCCCTGAATCCTTAAGTTTTTTTACTATTTCCCAATACAGAAAGTCGTAAATATCTTCCCGAGGATGTCATCGGGCAGTGTTATCCCAACAATTTCACCTAAGGCGTCACCCGCGAGTCGCATTTCCTCTGCTGCAATATCTAGATTCATTGCATCTAAATTTGCATCTACCTTTTCTAATGCTGTTTTTGCACGTGCTAAGCATTCCAAATGCCTTGTTCTAGCAAGGAAATCTCCCTGCGCACTCTCAGCACCAGCTAAATTCTTGAGTTTTTGAACAAGCCTTTCAATACCGAATCCTGTCTTAGCCGATAGAGGAATTTCTCCTTCACGAATGGCTGTATCTTTCTCGCATAAATCTATTTTATTAACGACCCTTATATACTCAACGCCTTCTCTAAGATGCCCCTTTAAGAAGGAATCCGCATCTTCATATTCGCCTATCTTTTCAGTTGCATCCCGTAGCAGGACTACAACATCTGCACATTCGACTGCCTTTTGGGCTCTTTCTACACCCATTGATTCAACAATATCCGTCGTTTCCCGCAAGCCTGCAGTATCTGTCATCTTGACGAGTAGGCCATCCAAAGAAATCTCACATTCAATTCTGTCTCGTGTCGTTCCCGCAACGTCTGTGACAATGGATACATCCTGGCCGGCAAGAGCATTCATGAGAGAACTTTTTCCAACATTGGGCTTTCCAACTAGAACTACGTTAAGCCCATCTCGAAGTGTCTTGCCGCGCATTGCCGCCTTGTTAATCTCTTCAAGAGTCTTAAGTATTCCTTTGATTTTTATGCGGATTTTACCTTTTTCGATAAAATCAACTTCTTCCTCTGGGAAGTCAAGTGTTGCTTCAACATATGTTCTAAGTGCAAGAAGTTCGTCATTGAGTTTGGCAATTCGTTCTGAAAAAGCTCCCTGTAAAGATCTTGCCGCAGCTCGCGATGCTGCCTCACTACCTGCATCGATTAAATCTGCCACAGCTTCTGCCTGTGCCAAATCAATTCTTCCATTTAGAAAGGCTCTTTCTGTGAATTCCCCGGGGCGAGCTAGACGAACTCCATAGGATTTTCCAACTTCAAGAACTCTTTTAATGATTCTTTCTAGAACTATCTGGCCACCGTGCGCTTGCAACTCAATAACAGACTCTCCGGTGTAAGAGTGCGGGGTAGGGAAGTAGAGAACAATCACCTGATCGATAAGAGTTTTGTCCACATCTTTTAACTCCCTAAGATGCGCATGGCGTGGTTGCGGCTCAAATTGGGAAAAAAGCCCTTTTGCAAGAGAAAGTACTTCTTCATCCTCTCCAGAAATACGAACAATTCCGATTCCGCCACGGCCCGCAGCTGTTGCCCTTGCCACAATCAAATCTGTTTTCTCTCGCATTGCATTCTTGCCTTATTTTCTGCTCAAATTTACCCACTCTCTCGCAGGGATTTTAAACATCTAAATTTTTTCATTAAGATAGGAGTCACTTTTTATGTAGATGGCTCTTTTTATGTCTTTAAACAACAAACCCGTCTTCTTTGGTGCTCCACTCGTTGGTGTTTGCCTTGCTGTACTAATTTCTGTGCCTTTGAGCGCCTTTTTAGCCGGAGCCCTCGGAGATACTTACAACACGCGCGTCGCTGTTTACGGAGGCCTTCTCCTTTGGATTGTCGCAGGCGCTGTAAGCGTCTTTATTCTTTCAAGGGAAAGTACTCGTAGCTATCTTTCTTTAAAGTGGTTCTTCCTATGGTTTATTAGTACATGGCTTTGGCCAATTCCTCTTTGGATGCATTTACGTAGAAAGAATCTAGAGAAAAAGGCCTAAACCACCTACGAAAAACCCCATCCGAATCCCTTTCGAATGGGGTGATTTTCTATTTAAAAATCAAATTACTTCTTTGATTTGTCTTTTCCCTTTGTTGGGATTACTTCCTTTGCGGTAGCCGCAGCAATTCTCTGCGCTCTTTCTCTAGCAATCTGCCGATTGACATACCACTGCTGAGCAATCGAGAGAACGTTGTTCGTGAGCCAGTACAGCACGAGACCAGAGGCGAAGAAGAAGAACATAACACCGAAAACAAGCGGCATGATGTACATAATCTTCTTTTGCATTGGATCCATTGGTGAAGGATTGAGGAACATCTGCAGAATCATCGTCACCATCATGATGGCAGGAAGCACAAGCCAGCTATCAGGCATTGCGAGGTCGTTAACCCACAAAATCCACTCAGATCCGCGCAATTCAACACTAGCGAGAAGCACCCAATACAGAGCCAAGAACACTGGAATCTGCAAAGCAATCGGCAAGCATCCTCCGACAGGATTGATTTTCTCTTTCTTGTAGAGTTCCATCATCGCAACCTGCAGACGTTGTTTATCTTTACCGTACTGCTGTTGCAACTCCTTCATACGCGGAGAAACTTCCTTCATACGAGCCATAGACTTGTAGCCTGCGGCACTGATCGGATAGAGAATTAACTTCACCAAGCAGGTAAGAAGGACAATAGCCCAACCCCAGTTACCCACTAAATCATGGAGGTAATTCAAGACGTTGTAAATCGGCTTAGAGAGCATCGTAAGCCAGCCGTAGTCAACAACGAGATCTAAGCCCTTAGCGACCTTTTCAAGGCGCTTCTGATCCTGTGGACCCACATAAAGTAGAGCTTGCGTCGTAGAGGAAGAGCCTGGGGCAACGGAGCCCAAACGAACAATGGAACCTACGGAATACAAATCCTTGTCAAGCTGACGGGTATAGAACTCGTGATCTGCCTTAGCAGCCCCAGGAGCATCTGCCCATGCGCTCACAAAGTAGTGCTGAATCATCGCAATCCAGCCATTGTCTTCACGGGCAATTGTCTCTGGTTTAACTTCAATATCGCTAAAGGCAATCTTCTTAAACTTCATATCCTCCGTGTAAACCGCAGGACCTGTATATGTGTAGTAAAGAGAGCTTTCGCCTTCGGGCTTTCCGCCATCACGCGTTAACTGATAGTAAACAGAGGGCGTAATTTCCGCATTCCCATTATTGATAATCTTATGAGAAACAAGGATTCCGTATTGGCCATCTGTGATTTCAAAGGTTTTTTCAAGAATGACGCTTCCGGTCTGAGCCGTGAACTTGACGCGTTTCACGGCAACGGTCTTTTGATCAACAACCTTAGTTCCTTCCTCTGTTCCAGCGTACTTAAAGACTGTCTTGTGATTGGGGAAATTTCCGCCGATTAAACCCGTCTGAGCAACATAGGCGCGAGTGGGGGAAACATCAAAAAGAACAATGTTCTTGAGTTCTGGGGCCTTATTTCCAAGAATCTTTCCAATGAGACCCACTTCGGTCCAATCGGCTTCTTGTCTTTCCTTACAGAGTTCTGCACGTGTAAGAACGGCACCGTTCTCATCAAAACGCAACTTCAAGAGGTCGCTCGTGACTTCCACGGGGCGTCCCGTTTGAATCATGCCCTTGGCAACCGCATCGACGATTGTCTGGTTGGCGATATCATCGGACGCACCTGTTGTGCTGGAACTCGCCGTTTGTTCTGCAACTGTGTCAGAACCGAACATCGAAGGCTTTCCGTTGTAGACCTGCCAGTTATCAAAAAGCATGAAACAGGCAGCTGCGAGAACCACCCAGAGAATAGTTCGTTGAAAATCGCTTCCCATACTAAACCCAATCTTCTGTTGTTAAATCTTATCTGCTTGATACTACAGCAGATTATCCGTGAGCATCTCCCGAGTGTCGCCACGGAAACCACTCAAATTCAACCGGCACAGGATCTAAACCTCTTCCGCCAAAAGGGTGGCAGCGTGCAATTCGCATCACTGTTAGCCACAAACCTTTCAACGCTCCGTGCCGCTCGAACGCCTCTATCGCATAATTTGAACAGGTCGGAATAAACCGACATTGCCAGCCGACCCATCCAGAAAAAGTCAATTGGTACAGTCTCACAAGAGAAATAAATACTTTCGCAAGCATTTTTTATTCTTCTCTTGGAATACGCCGAACTTTCTGTATCAGCGAGGAGATACATGCCTGTGTTGACTTGTGAATTCGAATCTTTTCGCTTGAAAGTCCCCGATTTGCGCCTGTGCAACGAATTGGCGCACGAACACGAAGACTCACTTGCAATCCGAAATTTCCACGAAGGCATTCCTCTCTGAGGGAGGGGAGGGCAGTCCGGACATTTTCCCGCATAATCCGCTTCGTCAACACTCGATCAACAGCGCGAGGAACATTCTTCTTTCCGACTGTCAAACCGATTCGAACTTGTCCTACTTCTTTGGTCACTCGGGCACAAAGCGTGATGATTTCACGACGAAATGCAAGCCCTGGTGACGGAGAGCGCAGAACAACTCCAAAGTCTTCCGATCGAAGAATTCTCGCCGATTTCGGAAACTTGAAGCCTTGGGAACACTGCAACCTATCCGGTTTTCTCCCCAAATCCGGCATTAATTCTTCACCTAGAGAGCCAGCTTATGCCGACCCTTGGCACGACGTCGAGCAAGAACAAGACGCCCACCGCGGGTGCGAGAACGAACCAAAAAGCCGTGCGTGCGAGCACGCTTGACCTTGGAGGGTTGATATGTACGCTTGGTAGCCATAATTAATAACTTCCTGATTTATAAATAAAAAACTCGAACAATTTTCAAGGACGCCCTTTTGGGCTTTTTCCTTAAAATCGAGAAATCTGTCTTTGGGTGCGGGGTCAAACATCCCCGCGCGACATCCGATTTATCGAACGTCACCCAATGTGAAAAGCGCAATATTACACTCTATTGTGTTGTTATTTGTCAAAGATCAGCTCCTAAAATCCAAAAAGAAAACCCATTTTTTCTTCCTCTTGGGTAAATGAATTTTTCTTATCCCAACATTTTGTGCAAAACTTTTCTTTTCTCACAACGCTTTGTAGAAGTTTCCTATTTTGTAATATTTTTCAACATCAAAGCCTGTGGATAACTTTTTACCTCGGCTATAAAATCCGTGGCTTAGATTTCTAGTTATGCTTTACTTTCCCGATGCAACTTTGAGCTTGCGTCAGGTTGTTTTTTTCACTTTTTTTAAGATGTCGGATTTTTGGTCAAACTGTCTCGAGCAACTTCGTAAGGATTTCACACCAGAGCTTTTTCACACCTGGTTCTCAGAACTTCAAGCCGATGACAGCGCTCTTTTAACGGAAAATGTGTTGAAGATTTTCGTTACTTCTAGTGCGAAACTCTCCGCCCTGAAGTCGGCGTATGCCTCGAAACTCACAGAAGTTGTCTCCAACGTCGCAGGGCAACCTGTCACTTTATCTTGGGCTGTTGCAAAACCTGTGAGCCAAACTACCTCTGAAACCGTTGAAAATAAAGAAAATTCTAATTTCGTTAAAGAAAATCCCGTTAAAGTAGAGACAGCAACCCAAAATAAAACTGGCTTACTTCCCCAATTAACTTTTGAAACCATCGTTCAGGGTAAAGCCAATCAGATGGCTTATGCGGCAGCAATGCAGGTTGCCAACAATATGGGCAAACCCATCTACAACCCACTTATCATTTATGGTGGTGTTGGTCTTGGGAAAACCCATTTAATGCACGCTATTGGTCACCAATTCTTAAAGAGTAACCCCACAAAGAAACTTCTTTGCATCTCCGCACAGCAGTATCTTGAGGAATACACGGGGGTGATGCGCTTACTCAACAATGATTCCAACCGATACTTCCAAGAAATTCATCAATTTGAAAAGCGTTATCAAGATCTTGACATGCTACTAATTGATGATATTCAAGGATTTTCCAGCAGAAGAGGGACACAGGCAAGCTTCTTCCAGGTCTTTGAACATATGGTTCCGCATGGCAAGCAAATTGTCATGACAAGTGATACCTATCCACGTGACCTGAAAGATCTCCAAGAACGGCTCCTAAGTCGCCTCACCCAAGGGATTACCGTTGAAGTTGAACCCCCTGAACTAGAAATGCGTGTTCAAATCCTTTTAAGTAAGGCTGAACGCTCAGGGCTTTCTATGCCAACGGAGGTCGCTGAAGAGATTGCCAAACACCTCCGAAGTAACGTTCGTGAGCTTGAAGGTGCGGTGCAACAAATTTTGGCCTATACGAACTTTCACAAGGTTCCTGTAACCCTACAGACAATTACCGAAGCGTTGAAAGATATTTTTAATTCGACCTCAGTGCCAGTCACAGTTGAATCGATTCAACAGGCCGTTTGTGATCACTTCAAGATTAAACAGGTTGACCTTCTTTCAAAGAAGCGCATCGCGGCTGTTTCTCATGCTAGACAGGTTGCAATGTATCTAGCGAAAGAGCTCACACAGAAGAGTCTTCCGGAAATTGGAGCGATGTTCGGTGGAAAAGATCACACAACGGTTTTGTATGCCTGCAGAAAGGTCTCTTCTTCTTTGTCGACGGACTCCGCATTACGGAACGATATTCATCTTCTAGAACAGCGCATCAAGAGCTAGGAAAAACCTTTAAATTTCCGTCCAAATTTCCGTTCAAAACCCTGATTTTTTCTATAGAATTGAGGGATAAATTTCCGTTACCACAACGGTTTATTTGGAGGCTTTTCTTATGCAATTCATCGAGTGCGGGCGCGAGGCACTTCTCAAACCCTTGACTGTTGTTGGCGGAATCATTGAAGGTCGCCAGACACTTCCTATTCTTGCAAATATTTTGGTAGAAAAAGAAGGGGATGACCTCACCTTCACAACAACGGATTTAGACATCCAAATTAAGACACATGCCAAGATTGGTTTTGGCCCTGATTCACTCAAGGCTACGATTCCTGCTTCGAAATTTATTTCCATTCTGTCTGCACTTCCAAAATCGGAAGAAAACCTTTCTGTTGACATTGAGGGAAAGAAGATTGTCCTGCACGCACAAACCGGTCGTTTCACTCTCGCGCAGTTAAACGCCGATGAATATCCTTCTCTTCCAGAAATCGTTGCGGGTAAGAAATTCCAGTTGCCAGCCTCTGCCTTAAAGTACATTCTTCAAATGGTGCATTTTGCAATGGCACAACAGGATATCCGTTACTACTTAAACGGTCTTCTTCTTGTTGTTGATTCAAACATGGTTCGCACGGTTGCTACTGACGGCCATCGTTTAGCTTGTTGCGATGCAAATTGCGAGATTGCTCTTGATGCGCCTTTTGAAGTGATTCTTCCGCGTAAAGCCGTTTTGCAATTGATGAAACTTCTCCCGGATTCCGATGAACTTATCGACGTCGAAATTGGTAAAGAACACGCGCGGTTCTCCTTTGGAGATATTGAATTCTTGGCGAAGTTAATCGATGGAAAGTTCCCTGATTACACCCGCGTTATTCCTACAAATAATGACAAGATGTTCCTTGTCAATAGAGAAAATCTCATTGGTGCTCTGCGACGCGTCGCGATTCTCGCTAATGAAAAATTTAAGGGTTTGCGTTGGCTTGTCACAAACGGAAATCTGCAGATTCAAAGTGTCAATTCGGATATGGAAGAAGCTGTTGAAAATATCAGTATTGACTACACAGGCGAAGAACTTGATCTCGGGTTTAACGTCACGTATCTATTGGATGTTCTCAGCAATTTGAGAAACACGGATGTTCGTTTCTCTTTCTCCTCGTCTCAGAGTGCTTCTCTTTTGACAATGCCAGAAAGTGAACAGTTCCGTTACGTTCTGATGCCAATGCGCATCTAACGAATATCTGTGCTGGTTTGTCCGCCAACGCCAACGCGAAGACACAACTTTCGTTGGCGTTGGATTTGTTTAGAAATATTTAAAAATTTAAAAATACTTCTTTAGTTTCATTAAAAATTACGTCGGCAAAAAATGGACGACTTAGAAAAGAAAACTTCGGAGGCTTCCTCCACTTACAACGAAACAAACATCAAAATTCTCGAGGGCTTAGAAGCTGTTCGCAAGCGCCCTGGAATGTATATCGGTGATACATCGGATGGATCAGGCTTACATCACCTTGTCTATGAAGTTGTCGACAACTCCATCGATGAAGCAATGGCCGGGTTTGCTAAGAATATCTTTGTGACAATTCACATGGATAACTCCGTGAGTGTTATCGATGATGGTCGTGGAATTCCGACTGCCGTTAAACTCGACGATAAACATAAGCCAAAGAGGTCTGCTGCTGAAATTGCTTTAACAGAATTGCACGCAGGCGGCAAGTTTGATGATAACGGTTACAAGATTTCTGGCGGTTTGCATGGTGTCGGTGTTTCCTGCGTCAACGCTTTAGCCTCCTGGTTAGAGTTAATTGTCCATCGTGATGGTCGTACAAAGTCCTTGCGCTTTAATCACGGTACTGTTGTTGACCGCATCATTGAAACTAAGCAAGATCCGACCACAGGAGAGACTTATGAAATTTCTCCTATGAAGGACTTAGGAGAGACAACAAAGCGGGGAACAGAAGTTCACTTCCTTCCTGACCCAGAAATCTTCATGCCGATTACGGAATTTAACTACGACACGCTTCTGACACGCTTAAGAGAGCTCTCTTACTTAAATTCTGGCGTAGATATTGAATTAACAGATGAAAGAACAGCTAAACACGTTCGTCTAGAAAGTGAAGGCGGCGTTCGCTCTTTCGTTCTTTTCAAAAACACAACACGTACTCCAATTCACAAGGATCCGATTTTCATTCAAAAAACCATTCAACAAAAATCCGCAAAAGACAGCAATAAAGAGATTCCTGTCTACGTTGAAGTGGCTTTCCAATGGAATGATTCCTATAACGAATCCTTGGCAGCGTACACCAATAACATTCCTCAACGTGACGGTGGAACACACGTCACAGGACTTCGTAATGCAATGACACAGGTTTTCAAAAACTACATTGCAACAAACGAAATTCTGAAAAAGACGGATAAGTTTGAAATTTCTGGAGAAGATATGCGTGAAGGTCTTACCTGCGTACTCTCCGTGAAAGTTCCACAACCCTCTTTTAGTTCTCAGACAAAAGATAAGCTTGTCACAAGCGAGGTTCAGCCAGCTGTCTTTGCCGCAGTAAGCGAGGGACTCTCCACCTATCTTGAGGAGCATCCTGATCAAGCAAAATTCATCTGCAACAAGATTGTTGGAGCTGCTCGCGCAAGAGAAGCTGCCCGCAAAGCTCGTGAAGTGACCCGTAAACAGATTTTCGGTGGCGGTCTTCCTGGAAAATTAGCCGATTGCTCAAGCAAAGACCCAGCGGCAAGTGAAGTCTTCTTGGTCGAGGGCGATAGCGCTGGTGGATCAGCTAAAACAGGACGTGACCGTGAATACCAAGCCATCCTTCCGTTGCGTGGAAAAATCCTGAACGTTGAAAAAGCCTCTGTGGATAAACTCCTTGACAGCGAACAGATTAAAACGCTTGTTCTTGCCTTAGGGACTCAACTGAAGAATGATTTCTCCCTAGAAAAACTTCGTTATCACAGAATCATTCTCATGACCGATGCGGACGTGGACGGTGCACACATTCGTACACTGCTTCTTACGTTCTTCTACAGGCAGATGCCACAACTCATTGAAGGGGGGCACGTCTACATCGCCCAGCCACCGCTTTACGGCATCTTCACGGGCGGACGTGACAAAAATAATGTCGAGAAAAAGATTTATATCAAAGATGACGAGGAAATGGCTCGTTACCTACTTGATATCGCCTTAAAGGATGCTGCTCTTTATCGCTCTGAAGCGGACTTCGCCGACGGCATCAGTATTCGAGGCACAGATCTTGAGAAACTCATCACGGAGTTCGAACAATCTAAAGCAACAATCGACCGAATCTGTCAGGTTATCGATCGCGCCGCATTGCTCGCTATCTCTTCTGGAGTTTCAATTAATCTTGACACTAAAGAAGATGCAGAAAGAAGTGCTCTTGCACTTTCTTTAGAAATGCGTGATCCTGAAATCACCACAAAAGCAGAATTCAACGAAACAAAGCAATTCTGGAACATCTGTGTGAGCCACCATATTTACGGCAATACCCACCACACCTACATCACACCAGAATTCCTGCGTTCAAAGGATTATGCAACCCTTGCTCAAGCTGCTTCCATCTTAAAGGGGCTTATCCAAGAGGGTGCTCGCATCGTGAGAGGAGAAAACTCACAGGCGATTAAGAACTTTGGTGAAGCCGTACATTGGCTTCTTTCTCAGGCGGAAGCGGGCGTACGTAAGCAACGCTACAAAGGGCTTGGAGAGATGAACTCTGAAGAGCTCTTTGAAACGACAATGAACCCGCAGACGAGGCGTCTCTTGCGAGTTCGCTTAGAGGATGCAAGTAAGGCAGATGACATCTTCTCTATGCTTATGGGAGATGAAGTCGAGCCGCGTCGCGCATTTATTGAAGAAAACGCACTCTTTGCAGCAAATATCGATATTTAAAAGGAACTTTTCCTATGCCCTCGAACAATGAGCAACTTGTTATCGCAGTTTCTTCAAGAGCTTTGTTCGACTTAGAAAAAGAGCATGCTCTTTTCGAGGAATCCGGTATTGAGGCATACCGAAAATATCAAACAGAACATAAGGATGAGCCACTCAAACCCGGAGTTGCTTTTCCTTTTGTTCGCCGTCTGTTGTTCTTAAATGAGGTCTTTGGTCCTGACTCCTTTAAGGTCATTGTGATTAGCCGCAATTCTCCGGAAACAGGACAACGCTTCTTTTCCTCCTGTCGCTATTACGGGTTACCCATTAAAGCAGGTGCTTTCACATCAGGGCAATCGACATTTCCTTATCTTTCTGCCTACGATGCTTCTCTTTTCTTAAGTGCAAATAGAGAAAACGTTACAAACGCCATCAATCTAGGACTTCCCGCTGGTCTTGTACTTCCAACCGATGTACAGCCCAATGAAGTGGAAAAGGAAAATGAACTCCGTATTGCTTTTGACTTTGATGGAGTCATTGTCGATGATGAGTCTGAGAAAGCCTACAAAGAAAGTGGTTTAGCAGGTTTCGAGAAACTCGAACAAGAAAAGAAATATACGCCGCACTCTCCTGGCCCCTTACATAAACTCTTTACAAAGCTAGCACGCTTTCAAGAGCTTGATGAACTAAGAGGCAAAGGGAACCCTTATTACAAACCGAGCATTCGTGTTGCTATCGTTACTGCACGCGGAGCTCCAAGCGAACAGCGTCTTATTACAACACTTAAGACCTTCGGTATGCGGGCAGCGGAACTCTTCCTTTTAGATGGCATCTCTAAGGCAGGTGTTTTAGAGGCGTTTCGTCCTCATATCTTTTTTGATGATCAAATTCGCCATCTAGAAGGAACAAAAAGTAAGATTCCTAGTGTTTTAATTCCTTTTGGCGTTAGAAATGCACAGTCACAAACGGCTAGTACTAAATAAATGGTTTTAAAAAGAAAAAAATAACAGTAGTAATAATAGTGAGCGCAGGCGCTGTGGAAAATAAGAAAAAGCAAAGAAGAAACAAACAAAATAACGGTGAATAAAATAGGGGAAAAGTCACAGAAAAAGCTGTGAAAGAGAAATGAGATTCTGTGGAAAGAAGGCAAGGAAAGTTAAAGAGGGAAAAAGGGCTGTGAAAACAGCAAGAGAATTCCACAGAGAAATCACAAAGTTTTAAAAAACGGAAAAGAATTGGAGTAAGAGAATGAAAAAGAAGCAACTTATCGCGATGACCTGTGCGGCGCTCTGTGCTGCAACAGGCGTGATGACAAGTGGTTGTACAGCGGTGGCAATTGGAGGTGCTACATACGCCACAACGACAGCTGTTGGGACGATTACAGACAGGAGAACAACAGGGACAGTGGTTGATGACAAACTACTAGAGAAGAAAATCTCCTATGAAATCGATCAAAAGCTTGGTAAAGAGACAGAAAAACACGTCACAGTAACGGCGTATAACCGTCGAGTTCTTCTCTCGGGAGAAATCTCAAGCCAAAGCGCAAAAGAAGCAGCTGGAAAGATTGCTGCAGAGAATACGGATGTTCGCGAAGTTATCAACGAACTCAGTGTGCAGGAAAACGTTAGTGTTTTCAAAAGGGTGAGTGATTCGACATTAGCAACGAAAGTTCGTACTCGGATTATCGCTAACCAAAAGGTCGAACTTAACCAGATGAAGGTTGTTGCGGAAAGAGGAATTGTTTACTTAATTGGAATACTGACGGCTGAGGAAAATAAGAAGGCCTGTCAAATTGCTGCTTCTACCTCAGGGGTTGAACGTGTAGTTTCCTGTGTGGAAGTTATGACACAACAAGAAATTGATGAACGCATGAGACTTTTGGAAGAAAATAAGAAGAAACAAACAGAGACAGAGACAAACTAAAGAAAGAAAAAAAGGGTCGTGCGAAGCGGCCCTTTTTTTAAATGTACCTCGATACGACAATCAAGATAGAGAGCGCAATAGAGAAGCGAAGTTCAAGTTGCACGGTGGAAAAAAGAACACCATTTAGAGCGTCTCCTTCAAGAGAAACTAAACGTTTGTAGAGATCTCTACTGCTTGGGATAAAGAAAAGAGTTGCAAGAATAGGCCAAAGAGAAAAGTCCAAAGCGATAAGCACCAAAGAAACAACAAAGGGAAGGAAAATCAAAGTTGCGTATAGGTGTGAAGCCGCTTCTTTACCGATGACAACAGCAAGCGTTTTTCTTTGAATAGAGGCATCGTGGTTGATGTCGCGATAGTTGTTAACAACAAGAACAGCAGTAGCTAGAAAGCCCACGGCACAGCCACCGAGAACTGCGTAAAAAGAAAGAGCTTTTGTCTGTAAATAATAAGTTCCGCAGACTGCCACCAATCCAAAAAAGATAAAGCAAACACACTCACTAAATGGAGTGTATGCCAAGGGTTTAGGTCCACCCATGTATAGGTAAGCAGCAACCACCGAGCAGATACTAATTAAAACGATAACCCAGCCTCCTTGATAAAGGAGGTAAGCCGTGTCCAAAGCAACAATACCTGCTAAAAGAAGAATGGCTTTTTCCACGGAAGAAATACTAAGAAGGCCAAGAGATGTTGCGCGAGGAAGACCTTTGCGGTTTGATCTCTCGGCTTTGCGCCGCGTGTAAGCAGCATCGTTTTCCATATTGGTTATCGCCTGCATGAGTACCGATAAAAGAGCGGTTGCAAGAGCGATACCCCATTGAAGCGTGTGTGTCTCGAAAAAAGCGAAGGCGAGTCCTACAAAAACAGGGCACAGAGCAACGCCCCAAGTTTTTGGACGACAGCACATCATCCAAGCAGCAAAAGAATTCTTTTTTACTTCCTGATCTGTCATAGGAGAAATTTCACATCTTTTATTGCATGCAATGCACGGTAAATTGCATCAAGTTCTTCCTGAGAAGAAACGTAAACAGATGCGGTCAAAGAAAGATATTTTTTTGTCTTCGAGAATTCGCTGACAAGTGTTGCAGGATTAAATTCTGGGAGAATTAAGCAAATAGCCTTTGCAACATCGTCTGGAAAGGACTCTGTGTTGTTTCCGATAACCTTTAAAGGAAAGAATGTCGGAAACGTCAAAAGAGTTTCAGTATTTTCTAAAGGGGCTTCTGTCATTTTTTAGAGGGATAAGTTTCACTTGTACGTAAGCGTACAGAGTCAATCAAACGGCTAATAAACCCACCTAAACCGATATCGTGGCGCGCATAAAGGGGAAAGGATGCAATGGGTTTTTGCTCAAATTCCACTTGAAGAGTTCCAACCTGTGTTCCGCGTTTAATTGGGGCAACAAGCGGATGCAAGTAGGTGACATGTGTGGAAAAGCCACCTGTTCCGCGCGCAACAAGCAGTTTATGTGGAATCGTGACCCAAACGGCACGGGAGAAACCAACATCGAGTTTGTCGCGGTTTCCTTTAATGACATCTAAGCGAGCGATGGTTGCGTTGTTGTCAAAAAGCTTGATGGTTTCGTAGTTAATCCAGCCTTCACGAAGAAGGTTAAACGATTCGTCTGTCGTTTTTTCTCGCGTTTTCCCACCAAGGACGACACTTAAAAGAGAACGGGGTGTTGCCTTTTCATTTTCCGCGCGGAGCCAAGAGGAGATAATGTTTAAGTTAGATCTTGAAGCCATAACGCCATTGACGCTAGGACTTTTCCACAGAGAAAGGTTGCAGTTTTTTTGAGTGTGTCCAGAAAAGGAGAATTCCGTATCAGAAAACCAAGCAAAGGCTGCGGGAAATTCGATGCGAATTTGATTGGCAAGTAGGGCAAGATCGTAGGCAGAGGTCTTTTGACCATCGGAAGAAATTGGGGATGTAAAAACCGAGTCTTTCATGCCGATTTCTTTTGCGAAAGCATTCATTTTCTCGGTAAAGCCCGCGTAGGAACCGCCTAAGAAGCGTGCTGTGGCAAGAGAGGAGTCCTCTGCACCAAGAACCGCAATTGAGCGCAAAAGCGTAGAAAGAGGAACTTGTGTTTCAGCAATAAGATAGATGCGGCGAGAACTCTGAGACTTTTGCGTGTCTTCGTAGTTGATGGTGACTTGATGCTGAAGTTTTTCTGTTGAGAAATCTGTTAACTTCAAAGCTGTGTAAAGCGTCATGAGAGCAGTTAAATCCCGAGGATTAACAATCTCATGAGATTTCTTTTCCAAAATCACAGCGCCGCTTGCACCATCGATAAGAATGGCGATAGGCGCCTCGATTTGGACGGAAGCGAGCGCAAAAGAACTGTATGCGCAGAACACTAAAGATGCGCAAGAGAAAAGAAATTTCCGTAACATGGCGTCATTCTAAGGTTTTTTGACCGCAAGAAACCGAGAAAATGTTTTCTAAAGATGTCCTTACAGGGATTCTTCTTTTAGGTAGTGACCGATCATGCAAAGTCGTGAGGAACAACTTAAAAACTTTCTTAAGCTCGAAGCGGATGTTCTTTGGCTTAAATCGACTGGAAGCACCAATGATGATGTCAAGGCGGTTTTGAAAAAAGGGGCTTCAGCAAAGTATGTTATTCGCGTAGCAGATAAGCAGACTCGCGGTCGTGGAACTCGGGGAAGAGTTTGGGAAAACGAAGAGCAAGCTTTGCTTCTGAGTGTTGGTGGCTATATAAAAAAAGTTTCAGCAGAGTGGACACCATTTTTAGGTTGGCAACTCGTGAAACTTTTCTCTGAAAAGAACGCAGATGTCCGAGTGAAGTGGCCTAATGATCTTTGGATTGGGGAAAAGAAACTTGCAGGAATCCTTTGTGAAGCGTCGCAATCAGAAGAAAAAGGGCTTTTTTACGTGATTGGCATTGGTATTAATCTAAAAGGGGCCAATCCGAAACGCGCATATCTCAATATTTCCCAAGAGGATAAAATCGAATTTTGTGCACAAATTATTCGTAAAATCACACAGTCGGTAGAAGATTTTTCAATGGAAAAGTTAGAAGAAATCTCCTTGGTGTGGAAAGAAAAAGATGCCTTGTTTGGAAAGAAAGTTCGTGTGACGGATGCAAATGGGCGGATAATTCTTGGTAAAGAAAAAGGAATTAATGAAAGAGGGCAATTACGCATTGAAAGTGATGCGGGAGAAAAGCTTTTTTCAGATGCTTCAATTGAACTCTTAGAGTAGCAGGATAGAAAAACCGTGACGGCATTATTGGTTGACTTAGGAAACACAGCGCTTAAATGGGCAATGTCAGATGACCCAGAAAACCCGCACACATATGTGCATGCTGGGGCGAATGCTGTTAATGGTGAAATTCTTCAAACATGGCTTAACTTACGACCTAAACGTGTTTTTGGGTGCATGGTTTCTAGTGAAGCTTTAGCGCTCTCGCTTACGAAGTTTTTTAATCGCTACCAAATTGATTGGGAATGGTTGCAATCCGAGAAAGTGTTCGAAGGGCCATTCCGACTAGAAAACGCATATGAGAATTACCACCAACTTGGTAGTGATCGTTGGCATGCGGCTATCGGTGCGGTAAGCCTTTTCCCGAATCAAGCACTAATAGTGGCACAACTTGGTACGGCAACGACAGTGGATACAGTTCTTCCTTCGGGAAAATCTATGCGTTTTCTTGGAGGGCGGATTCTCGCAGGACCTTCACTTATGATTTCCGCATTAACGGGTGCTACGAGATGTCGTTATAACGCAATCGGAAAGAGTGAAGCCTTTCCTTTGAATACGACAGATGCCATTAGTACAGGGATTGTCGAAGCGCATATCGGTGTTTTTGAGCAAGCACGCAGAGCCATAAGAGAACAGGGATTTGAACCGCGAATTGTCTTCGCAGGAGGTGCTGCTCCTCTTTTAGCTCCTTACATCACAAAAGCTTTCCCTGATGCAGTACAAAAGCATAACCTCGTTTTACACGGGCTTGCCTTGAGGGCAAGGCTTGGATAAGGGAAGAGGGGAAGCGCGATGAAAAAAATTGCCGTTTTTCTTTCGTTGATTCTCGTAGCCCTTTGCGGATACCTTTTTTACATGAACAAGGGAGCTACGCAAACGATTGCTACGCTAAAAGTTCCTTTGGAAATCACTGTTAGTACTGGGGAAGTTAAAGAGCAAACACTGGAAGAAGCACAAAGTGAGAGTGAGACTGAAAAACCACTTCAAGACGAAAAAAAGTGCTACATCTGGGGAAAGCATCCAGAAGGAGCAACGGCCAAAATCGCTTTCCTTCTTCGCCAACAGGGACTGCATAGAGATGTTGTGATTAGTGATGATTTTCTCCCCGAGCGTTACATTGTCTTCTTAGGACCACTTAAGAACAAAACCTCTCTTAGGGCTTTTGCAAAACAACTGCGGCAACAGGGATATAAAAAAGTTCGCCCCATTGAACGGGGCGCTCTGGCACCAGGCATAGAGATTGCTGAGTTTGAAAATGAGCAACAGGCAGCCGCTTACATCGAAGCGGGGAAGGCACCAGAAATTTCTGGTATTCGCGTGATTAAACGTTTGGGAGAGCCTTCAGGGAAGGTAAATCTTCTCTTCCAAGCCTTAGATGAAACCCAAGCGAAGGCGCTCTTCTCTTTAGCAAAGCGCTATAAGTCCGCTACAGTGCGCGAGTGCCCGAAAGATTAACTAGCAGAATTCTTTGCTAAGAAGGATAGGTAAGTCTTCCAGGAAGCGTTTTGCCTCTTCGAAGTGTTTTTCCATCGAAGCGCTGTTCACAGCACGACGTTTTTGAGACCAAACAGAGTCTGGGAAATATTCATCATCAGCAAAACGAGCAATGATGTGCCAATGTAGGTGTGGCGTCATATTGCCGAATTCAGCAAGATTAATTTTTTCCGCGGAAAAGTACTGGCGCATTTTTTCTTCAATGAAGAAGACCACATCCATGACGTGATTTCTTTCTTCCCTTGATAGGTCTGTCATCTCTTTCGTGTGGCGCGTCAGAACGACACGGATAAAACCAGGAAGTCCTTCTTGAGAGGCATCAATCACGTAGACCGATGCATCTCGCCAAAGTTCTTTTGGATGGGGGTTTACACATAATTCACAGGGCATAAAAAGAACCACGGTAGCTTTCGCTACCGTGCCCTAGATAAAGTTTTAAACCAAAACGTTCTCAATGCCTTCTTTCTTGACACGAGTAACGAACTCTTTGAGCCAATTCTTGCCGAGTTTTCTTTGAGCAAGTTCTACGACAAGGAATTCGGCATTCGTCTTCGTTGCCTGCGAGTAGCGGCTAATGCCTTGGAAGCAACCAGGGCATGTCGTGAGAATCCGAATGGCGCCTTCGAAGTTATCCTTTGTGAGCTCAGAGCGCATCTGAAGAATATTCTCTTCTTTGCGGAAGCGAACTTGAGTTGCAATATCGGGCCGTCCCACAGCGAAGGTCCCCGACTCTCCGCAACAGTAGTCCGTTTTAAGAATACGACTTGCATCAGAGGGCTTTAAAAGCTTATTGACAACGTCCGTGGGCTTCCCAGAGGAGAAGGGCGAATGGCAAGGATCGTGATAAAGATACCGAGTCTTCTCATCGCCTTCGACGGAGAAGCCTTTTTCTGCCAAGTACTCATGTACGTCGATAAGGCGGCAACCTGGGAAAATCTGCTCAAAGTGATATTCCTTAAGTTGCTTTAAACAGGTTCCACAGCTGACAACAACTGTCTTGATGTCAAGATAATTTAGCGTGTTTGCAATGCGGTGAAAGAGAACACGATTTTCTGTGACAATCTTATCGGCAAGCGTTCCTTGTCCGTTACCTCTCTGTGGGTACCCGCAACACATGTATCGCGGTGGGAGGACAGTTTGAACGCCGCTTTCGTAAAGCAGAGCAAGAGCGGCGATACCAACTTCTGGGAAGAGACGGTCGTTGCCGCAGCCTGGGAAGTACAAAACGGCTTCTGCATTAGTTGCATCAGGCTTACGAATAATCGGAACGCGCGTCGTGTCGGTTAGACCCAGTGTGGCACGCATTGTCTTTGTGAGACGCGGCTTCGGAAGCTTGCGGTTGACAAGCGTGATGACCTGTTCGACAAAGGGTTGCTTGCCGGTGGTATTGGGGGGTCGCTTCAGAGCGGGCTGAATCGCAACGCTCAAGAGACGGTTGGCATTGCGTTGTGCACTAAAGCCAAACTGAATTAAAGCCTTTCTAGCCGCCTCAATTGCCGTCGGGTTCTGTAGATTAAGGAAGGCCATACCAGCGGCTTTTGCTGGTTGCAGGTGCTTAAGACCAGAATCATGCAACAAATCGCGCATGAGGATTGTCACATCGCCAAAGTTAATCTTCACTGGGCAAACAGGGCGACACTTCATGCAGAGTGTGCAGTGATCAGATAGATCTTCAATAGCCTCAAGGTGCCTCTGGCTTAAGCCTCGGCGTGTTTGCTCCTCATAGAGGAATGCTTCAATCAGAAGAGAGGTCGCAAGAATCTTATTTCGCGGCGAATACAAGAGATTTGCGCGTGGCACGTGTGTTGTGCAACGTGGTTTACATTTGCCACACCGCAGACAGTTCTTAATGGCGTCACTAATCGCCTTAATCTGTGTCTGCTGCATCAGAAGCGACTCGGCGCCAAGGAGGTTAAAGCTTGGCGTGTAGGCATTTGCAAGGCCACTCTCTTTGCGTAATTTACCGGCGTTAAAGTGCCGTTGCGGGTCGACGCGATCGAGGTAGTCGTAGAAGGGTTTGAGGTCAGCCTCGTCAATGAAGGCAATTTTTGTAAGACCAATACCGTGTTCGCCAGTAATGGAGCCACCAAGGGACTTCGCCGCATTCATGACAAGGGAAATCGCCTTCTCGCCTAACTGCATCATTGCGTAGTTATCAGAGTTGAGCGGAACATTGGTGTGAACATTACCGTCACCTGCATGCATATGTAGGGCGATGAAAACGCGACCACGAAGCACTTTGTTGTGAATGGCATCAATCTCTTCAATGAGCTCTTCGAAGATGTTGCTTGGGAAGAGACGAATGAGAGGTGTGCGGATTTCTGTGTGCCAAGAAATTCGTAACACTCTGTCGTAGACAACGTTAAAAAGTGTCGCATCTTTCCCGTAGGGTTTAACGCGAGCGGCAGAAAGCTTCACGCCAAGGGGCTTAAGCTTAACGATGGCGTATTTGAGCGGCTCATCGAGGTTTTCTAAAACATACGTCCACCGTTCGCGAACGAGGTCAAGAAGTTCGATTGCTTTGGGTAAGGATTCACTAAAGAGACCTTCTTTGGAAGCGTCTGGACCGTCTGTTGTAGCGTTTACCTTTGACTTAAGGAAGGCGGAGAGGGCTTCGAGCATCTCGAGCTTATTCTTAATCGAGCATTCGATATTGAAGCGTTCGCAGATAATGGTGTATTCGCCAATCTTATCGAGCGGAATGACAACGTCTTCATTGAGTTTGAAGGCATTTGTATGGGCACTGATTGCCGCTGTCCGACTTCTCTCGTGCCAGAACTGAAAGCGTTTCTCAGGGGTGCTTGCGATGTGTCCTTCGCCATTATGTGCTTCGCAAAGAGCGACAACTTCTTTGCAGATTCTGTCAAGGGCCGCTTCATCATCAGCAACAATGTCGCCAACAAGAACCATCTTGGGGAATTCGTTACGTTGCGTCTTTGGCGGATAGCCAACCGCATGTAGATAGCGGTCATCCATGTGCTCAAGCCCTGCGAGCATGCAACCATCAGGGTGAGAATCCAAAAGTTTTGTGATGCCAACAATGGCAGGGCCTGCTTCACTTGCCGCGCCGAAGAATTCCAAGCACAAGGTACGCCCAAGTTTTGGCATACGGTGTAAGACCCAGGTCGCTGAAGTAATGAGACCGTCACAACCTTCCTTCTGTACACCTGGTAAACCGCCAAGGAATTTGTTGGAAACGTCTTTTCCAAGACCAGCTTTGCGGAACGTGGTTCCAGGAATCGTGAGAAGTTCTTTCTTTAGAACTTTTGCTTTAGAAGGATCGGCTTGAGAGCCGTCTTTGGTTGTAATTTCCCAAGTGACGGTCTTTTGCTTATGAATCTTATCTAAGTTGTGATTGAGACGAACAACTTCAACCCAGTTGCCCGAGGGGTTAACCATACGGTAGCTGGCGAGATTATCAACAGCTGTTCCCCAAAGGCAGGCTTTTTTGCCACCTGAGTTTTCACTGATGTTTCCACCAATCGTGGAGCTATCGGCACTTGCAGGGTCAACGGAGAAGACAAGACCTGCGGCAGAGGCCGCTTGCATGACGCGGCGCGTCACGGCGCCAGCGCCCGTGCTAATGACAGAGGTTGTCGTCGAGAGCCCAGGAAGAGTTTCTTCAAATACGGGGCCCACAAAGTCGAGTTTTTCTGTGTTGATAACAGCACTAAGAGCGCTCATCGGAACGCAGCCACCTGTGTAGCCAGTACCACCTCCACGCGGGATGATGACAAGGCCTAAGTCGATACAGGTACGAACGATGGCAGGGATTTCGGATTCGCTATCAGGTGTCAAGACAACAAAGGGATATTCGATACGCCAGTCTGTCGCATCGGTAACGTGAGAAACACGCGTGAAGGCATCAAAACGAATATTGTCCTTGTGTGTATAGCGCTTAAGGCGGCGAAGAACTTTGCTACGCAATTTCGCCGTTTCTGTGAAAGAGGCTTCAAACTTATCGACGGCAACCGAGGCGTTTTCGATAAGTTTTCCAACTTCTTCGTCTTTAGCGCGGTCAGCCATACGGCGCTTATTCATTTCTGTTAAGCGATGACGTAGGGCTTCGATAAGGAGCTTACGGCGGTGTTTATCCTCAAGGAGGTCTTCCTGTAAGTAGGGATTCCTCTGAACGACCCAAATGTCGCCCAAAACTTCAAAAAGCATCCGCGCGGATTGACCTGTTCGTGTTAAAGATTGAAGACTCGCAAGCAGTGACCAACTTTCCTCTCCGAGCAGACGGATGACAATTTCTTTGTCGGAAAAGGAGGTGTAGTTATATGGAATCTCTCGAACACGAGCGGCCAACGCAGGGTTGGCATCTTTGGGTGCATTTGTGGCTTTCATAATTTCGAAAAACAAACAGGGACAAAAGCGAAATTGCCCATTTTACATATTAGTTTGAAGGGTTGCGGATTAGCCGATTGGCTTTAACGGGCCTTTCGCTTAGCCGAAAGGTGCCAGAGCCGTCGTCCAATATGTCGTAGCGCCATTTAAGATTTCCCCGAAGGTCTTCTAGCCAGGCTCCCGTCGGAAGCCCAAGTTCCTCGACGTTGACGTTAAGAAAACTTTCCGCTTCAAACGGGGTTGCAAAGGATTCTTGAAATTCGCCATAGTCGAGAATGACCTGAACAACAAGGTCTCTACGCATTCGTTTCTCCTACTTAAGAAAGCCTAGCAACAATGCGTGCGAGTGCTTTACAAAGGTTTTCCACATAATCCAAATGAAGCGCTTCATCAGGCCCGTGAGCATTGGAATGCGGACCAAGGACTCCTGTTAGGAGGAACTGCGCCGCAGGACAAGTTTCTTCCAAAGTATCGAAAATTGAAAGCGATCCCCCTTCACCAGAATAGACAGCAGGCGCGCCAAAAACCTCTTCACTTGCGCGTTGAATTTCGCAGGCGAGTGCAGGAGATTCCTCCGGTGCGTCCCACCCGTCAAAGGAAGAAAAGTCGAGCAATTCAACCTTCGCTCCAAAAGGAGGATTGGTAAGGAGAAGTTCTTGAAGCGCTTTTTCTGCGTCACTGGAATTTACCGTTGGCGGTAGACGCATCGAAAGTCGCAAAGAAGTGCTATCACGCAAAACATTTCCTGCAGTGGCGGCATCAGGCAAACCCGCCGCACCGATAACGGCAAGTTCAGGTAACCAGGTTTGCGCTAAAAGCATCTCTTCGGTGTTTTTTGAGCGTAGCACGGGATCTCCAATCCACGGGAAATCGTTTTCGAGACTTCCAATGAGAGCGGCTTTTTCTTTAACCTCTTTTAGGCGTGTAGCGGGAATTTCTCCGTAAAAGGCTTTGTCGAGAATCTTCCCTGAGGAGCTCTCTTCGAGTCGCTCCAGGAGATTCCTTGCAATCATGAAAGAGTCAGGGACAATGCCAGAAGCGGTTCCTGAGTGCACGCCGTGACGAAGAACGCTCACCTTGAGTGTTGCCGAGAGGACGCCTCTGAAATTCGTTGTAACGCAAAGGCGTTTGTAGTCTAGGCATCCCGCATCGAGAACAAGAACGAGCGCAACGGACTTTAAACGCGAAGCGAGGTGGCGCATCCAGTAGTCAAAGTCGGGCGACCCTGATTCTTCTCCTGTCTCAAAAACGCCGAAAAGCCTCGGGTGAGAAACGCCACCAGCTTCTAGGGCTTTAGCGATGCTAAGGGAGGCATAAAAACTATAGCCATCGTCAGCGGCACCTCGGCCATAGAGGGTGTTGCCTTCAACAGTAGGAGCGAAAGCGGCACGCCCCTCAGACCATCCTTCGGCGGGCGGTTGTTTATCTAAGTGGCCATAGAAAAGGATATCTCCCTTAGAGGAGCCTTCTCCAAACGCAGGAAGTTCAAAGAAAAGCAGGGGAGACTTTCCCTTGGCTTCAAGAACTTCCACGTGAATGTCTTTAAGGAGTTTTTCTGCGAAACTTTTTGCTTGCAGGATGGCGCGCTGCAAATAGCCGTGCTCTTCCCAGGCGGCATCAAAGCCAGGAGAGAGACTCGGTATCGCAACGAAGTCTTTTAGTGCTTGAAGCACGTCGTTATGCCAGAGGCAAGAAAGAGTGGAATCAGTTTTAGAAAACACAGAAGTAATCCTTTTTACCGTTGAATGACAAAAGAAGAGACGCCTAAAAGCGTGTTAATTTTTTTAGAAAAGGCGCTTGCCGCAGAGTGCTCTTTTTCACCCCCGACAAGAACTCGATAAAGATTTCCGTCAGGGAAAACTTGAACAGAGGTAGAGAGCTGATTTTCTGAAAGCATCATTTCCGTGTGAGCGGCAACCTCACGCGCATTGACTTCGCTAGAGAAAGCACCGACTTGAACTCGCCAGAGGGGAGTCGTTGTTGAGGCTTTCTCTTCTCCTAAGAGGGCATCGATTGCATCGGGTGCCTGTGAGTCAGTAGCAACCTCAGTGGCGACGCCCTCTTGAGGTTCTTCTATGCTTACAGCGCCTTCGTCAATAGAGGGTTCGGCCTGAGAGGAGGAATCCTTAGCCACGATAGTAGCGATGGCATCTGTTGCCGGTGTCGAGTCGGAGGCGGCGGTTTCGGTTGTTGTCTCTGCAGACTCTACGAGAGCAACGCCCTGTTCGATGACTTCTTCATCCTCTTTAGGAGTACTAGGCGCCTCCACCGGCTTCTTTGCTGGGGATGTATTGGTTGCAAAAACTTTCCCAGAGGCAATTGAACGCCGCGAGATGCGTTCAATTTTCACGCGTGTGGTACCCGCTTTGTGGTAGCCAAGTTTGACGGCAGCTGCGTAACTCATATCGATAGCTCTACCGCCTAAGAATGGACCACGATCGTTCACGCGCACAATGACACTTAAACCATTCTTTAAATTGGTGACGCGGGCATAACTTGGAAGTTCCATGGTCGGATGCGCAGCTGTCATGGCAAACATGTTATAGCGTTCACCAATTGCTGTTTTCTTTCCGTGAAATTGTTTTCCATACCAACTAGCAATACCAACCTGCGTGAATTCTTCATCTCCAGACATCGGGTAGTAACGTTTTCCCATGACGGTGTATGGACGGCTTGCGGCGCGGGAGGGCTTCTCAATTTTCAGTTCACTAAGGTCTTCAGTCTCAATGCCGTGAGATGCGTCAGGAGGACCGTCGTGGTCGTAGAACTTTCCGGCCCGAGAGGAAGGAGAACTCGAGCACCCAACGACCAAGAATACACAGGCCAAAGAGGAGAGAAAAAGAACTTGTCGAGTAGAAAACATAATGCAAATGCAAGAGGGTTAAAACGCGAAAATTTAAACGTGAAAACAAAAATCTATCAAAGGTAAGAGAATAGCGCTGTTACGAGGGAAAGAGGGGAAAATAGACTATGATTACAACCTGAAAACTTCCTTGGGGGCTAGAGAATCTTGGCGAAGCCCCTCGGGGTTCTGTTTGTCCATAATTTTGATTTAGGCGGACTTTGTTGTCCGAACACAGAAATGGCTCTTGCTTTAGAGGATATTTACCGCATTGCAGAGCTTGCTCATATCGACATTGATGACGAGCAAGCCGTGAAGATGCAGGGTGAGTTAAACGACATCTTTCAGATGATTGAAAACATTCAGGCGGTCGATACTACGAATGTGGAACCGATGATGCATCCGCATGATGACACGCAACGTTTGCGTGAAGATAAGGTTGAATTCGGAAACAATCGCGAAGAGAACATGAAAAACGCCCCCGAGCAGTACGAAGGGATGTTCCTTGTTCCGCGTGTTGTGGAATAGGAGAGGCCGATGTCAGATACTCGCTTTCAAACTGTTGTCGAGCTTTCTCGAGCCTTGCAGGCGAAAGAAGTTAGCGCTGTTGAGCTTGCAACAGAATATTTAAAACGCATCGAAGCGGCTAAGGCTCTCAATTGCTTCTTGGATGTCCGCCCCGAGGTGACTCTTGAACAGGCGAAAGCCGCCGATAAGAGGATTGCTGAAGGGAAGGCAGGAAAGCTCACAGGTATTCCCATTGCACACAAGGATATCTTTGTGACGCGCGAGTGGGCCTCGACCGCAGCAAGTCGAATGCTCGAAGGCTATATGAGCCCCTTTGATGCGGCGGTGGTTGCAAAACTTAAAGACTCCGGCATGGTCACTCTTGGGAAACTCAATTGCGATGAGTTCGCAATGGGTTCTGCTAATGAAAACTCCGCCTATGGCAAGGTTTTTAATCCTTGGGACGCGAAGGCGGTTCCTGGTGGAAGTTCTGGTGGATCGGCTAGCTGCGTTGCCGCAGGCCTGGCGCCAATTGCAACCGCAACTGACACGGGAGGGTCAATTCGAGAGCCCGCAAGTTTCTGTGGAATTACGGGCGTAAAACCCACCTATGGGCGTCCAAGTCGCCTCGGAATGATTGCCTTTGCGTCAAGCCTAGATACAGCGGGTCTTATGGCTCACACGGTCGAAGATATCGCTTGGGTCTTAGGAGATATGGTTGGCTTTGAGCCGTGGGATTCCACAAGTGAAAATGTTCCAACAGAGGATTTTTCTCGCGACTTACAAAAGGGTGTGAAAGGGCTTCGCATCGGAATTCCGAGAGCATGGTTTGGAGAGGGCCTTGACCCAGAGGTGAAGGCGGCTATCGAGAAGGTTATTGATGAGTATGCCGCGCAGGGCGCGGAAATTGTCGATGTTGAGTTGCCTAATGCGGGTCTTGGCGTCTCGGTCTATTACGTTGTTGCCTGCGCGGAGGCAAGTTCAAATCTCTCGCGCTTTGATGGTGTCCGTTACGGGTATCGTGCCAAGGAATATGGTGACATTCAGGACATGATTAAAAAGAGTCGCAATGAGGGACTCGGGGCAGAGCCTAAGAGACGTATTCTCATTGGCACCTATGTGCTCTCTCACGGCTACTATGATGCTTACTACATCAAGGCACAGAAGGTGCGCCGCCTGATTGTCAATGAATTCACAGAAGCCTTCAAGAAGGTCGATGCCATCTTGAGCCCCGTGACAACGTCAACGGCATTTGATTTTGGGGCAAAGAGTGACCCTGTGACAGCCTATATGGGAGACCTCTACACGGTGCCCGCATCGCTCGCGGGACTGCCTTGCATGAGTCTACCGTGTGGATTCCATTCCAATGGGCGTCCCATTGGTGTGCAGCTTGCCTGCGCACGGTTTGAAGAGGCGAAGATGCTGCGGATTGCAAACGCCTATCAACAGGCAACAAAGTGGCATTTGTGCCATCCCGAAAATAAATAGGTAAGCAACGGAGAAAAACATGCAGTGGGAAGTTGTTATCGGATTAGAGACGCACGTTCAGCTCTCGACGAATTCCAAGGTTTTTTCTGGTGCATCAACTGCGTTTGGCTCGGAGGCCAATACGCAGGCCTGTTACATTGATTTGGCTTTGCCGGGTGCGTTACCCGTTTTAAATCGTGGTGCAGTAGAACGCTCGATGAAGTTCGGTCTAGCTATCGGAGCGGAAGTTGCCGAGCACTCTGTCTTTGATCGTAAGAATTATTTTTATCCCGATCTTCCGAAAGGCTATCAAATTAGTCAGTTCGAGCACCCGATTGTCAAAGGCGGAAAGCTAACCTTTACGGTAGAACCCAAAGAGGGAGAGCCGTACATCAAGACGATTAATCTTACGCGTGCACACCTAGAGGAAGACGCTGGTAAGAGTAATCACGGTGTCCTACGCGGGAAATCTGGCATGGATTTAAATCGCGCAGGAACCCCGTTACTTGAGATTGTTACGGAGCCAGAGTTAAGAAGTTCTGCGGAGGCTGTTGGTTACGCTAAGGCGTTACACGCACTTGTCGTTTGGTTGGGGATTTCACACGGCAATATGCAGGAAGGAAACTTCCGTTGTGATGCGAACGTCTCTGTGAGACCTGTTGGCGAGACAAAGTTTGGAACGCGCTGCGAAATTAAGAATCTGAATTCGTTTAAGTTCTTGCAAGACGCTATCGACTACGAAGTTCGTCGTCAGATTGATGTTATTGAAAACGGTGGCAAGATTGTTCAGGCAACACGCCTTTACGATCCTGACAGAAACGAAACCCGTGAGATGCGCAGTAAAGAGGATTCGATGGATTACAGGTATTTCCCAGATCCCGACCTCTTGCCGCTTTACATCAGTCCCGAATGGAAAGCGAAGGTCTTAAGTGAAATGCCAGAGCTTCCTGACCAGATGCGGGCAAGGTTTGTTCGGGATTTTGGTCTTAGCGAATACGATGCGGCAGTTCTCACTTCCAGCCGAGACATCGCAGATTATTTCTGTGAGACAAGTAAAGAACTCAAGGATAAGAAACTTGTTGCGAACTGGGTAATGGGAGAAGTTGCAGCAGCGGTGCATGCGGCAGATGCAATGGACTATCAGAGTTGCCCAGTGAAAGCAGAAACTTTGGCTCAGATTCTTAAGCGGCTTGCCGATGGCACAATCAATGCCAAAGGTGCCAAACGGATCTTTAGTCTAATTTGGGATGGGGCAGAAGACGGTGTTGATGCACTCATCGAAAAGGAAGGTTTAAAGCAAATCTCGGATGCAAGCGCGATTGAACCGATTATCGATGAGATTCTCGCGAAGAACGCAGCGATGGTAGAAGAGTTTAGAAGTGGGAAGCAAAAAGCCTTTAACGCGCTTGTCGGTCAAGCGATGAAAGCGACAAAGGGGAAGGCAAACCCGCGGCAGGTAAACGAGATTTTGCGTAAGAAACTCGCAGGATAATTTTCTTGGATCCTAAGGGTGTCTTTGAGAAAATAGATGCCCTTAGGAAAGAAAGCAAAGCCCCAGAAAAAAGCGTATTTCTTTGAGGACGGTTTTCTATGTTGCAAGTAACGACATTTAACGCTAACGGCATCCGATCGGCGACAAAGAAAGGCTTTTGGCAGTGGTTTGAGAAGGAGAATTCGGACATTCTCTGCGTGCAGGAACTCAAAGCACAACTCAAAGACATCCCTCCAGAATTTCAGCAGTTTCAAGAGTACAAAGGCTACTTTCACTGCGCAGAAAAGCCAGGGTACTCTGGCTGTGGTCTTTGGTCACGTGTGACGCCAGAGAACGTGCAAATCGGTTTTGGCATCAAAGAGTTCGATGCCGAGGGACGATACGTTCGCGCGGACTTCGAAAAGCTCTCGGTGGTTTCTGTCTATTTCCCCTCGGGCACAAGTGGAGAAGAGAGACAGGAGGCAAAGTACCGGTTTCTTGCAGCGTTTGCAGAACATATGGACGCGTTGCGTTTAGAAGGTCGAGAAGTTCTCTTCTGTGGCGACGTTAACATCGCACATAAAGAGATTGACTTAGCCAATTGGAAAGGAAATCTTAAACACACGGGATTCCTTCCCGAAGAAAGAGCGTGGTTAACGGATTGTTTCGAGCATCGCGGGTGGAAAGACGTGTTTCGTTGTCTAAATCAAAGTGCGGGGCAGTACACGTGGTGGAGCCAACGCGGCAGGGCAAGAGAAAAGAATGTAGGGTGGCGTATTGATTACGAGATTGCTTCGGAGCGACTAGCAAAAGCAGCGGTGAAGACAAGTATTTATCGCGAGGAAAAATTCTCCGACCATGCGCCGCTAACCGTCGCCTACGAGGGAGAATGGCTCTGATGCGCCTCGAACAAGTTCTCTTTAGCCAGGGATTTGGTACTCGTCATGAGTGCCGAGGAATCATCGAGCAGGGAAGAGTGCTTTTTGACGGAAAAGAAGAGACGCAAGCGGAAGCGGAAGTTAACCCAGAAGGAAAGTGGTTTTCTGTGGATGGGGTTTCCTGGCCTTATGTGGAAAAAGCGCTTGTAATCCTCAATAAACCCGCAGGCTATGAGTGTTCCACTAAGCCAAGAGATTATCCAAGCGTGTTGGGGCTACTTCCTACGCCACTACGCAGGCGAGGATTGCAACCCATTGGAAGACTTGATGCGGATACAACGGGGCTCTTGCTTCTTACCGATGATGGGGTATTGAATCATCGTTTGACACATCCGAAACATAAGGTGGAGAAAACCTACCGCGTCACGCTAAAGCACGCAGCAAGCGAGGCTTTAAAAGAAAAGTTACTTTCTGGCGTATTGTTAAGGGATGAAAACGAGACGGTGCGGTCGACGTACTGTGAAGTGCTCTCAGAGCATGAGATTTTGATGCGAATTACAAGCGGAAAATACCATCAGGTTAAGCGGATGATCGGTGCCGCGGGTAATCGCGTCGAAGCGCTAAAGCGTGAGTCGTTTGCAGGGATTGCGCTACCGAAAGATTTAAAAATAGGGGCCTGGACGTGGGTCTTTGACTTTCCAGGAAACAGTAACTTATGAAAGAAGCCGAAAAGGGAAAACTCCGTAGTGCGCTGTCGATTTATGGGAAACCAGCGACGGTGCGCATGCTCTTTTTGGGATTTTCTTCAGGACTCCCCTTACTGCTTGTTCTCGGAACTTTAGGGTTTTGGCTTCGTGAGTGCGGAATTGAGTTGAGAACCATCGGCTTTATGAGTTGGGTTGGTCTCTGTTGGGGGATGAAGTGGTTGTGGGCTCCGCTCGTGGATAGATTGCCAATACCGATTCTCACGAAAGTCTTTGGACGGCGTAGAGCCTGGTTAGTCCTTGCTCAAGGAGCGCTCATGTGTTCCTTAGCTGCGCTGGCGTTCTCTGACCCAACGCACAACATGCCTCAAGTTGTTTTCCTTGCGGGCATTACAGCTTTTTTTGGTGCAACGCAGGATATCGCTCTAGATGCTTATCGTATTGAAAGTGGCTCTGAGACTGAACAGGCGGCTTTCGCAGCGGCCTATCAGACAGGATACCGCATCGCAATGATCTGGTCGGGCGCAGGGGCGCTCGCAATTGCTGGCGCGTTTGAAGATGCGACTGCTGGCGGTTGGTGCATCGCCTATCTTGTGATGTCTGCGAGTATGTTCGTAGGGCTCCTTACAACACTCTTAAGCCCGCGGGAGCCTTCTGTCGAGAAACCCTCTCGGAGAGAGAGTTTTTCTCAGTGGTTCTATGAAGCCGCTTGCATGCCATTTGTGGATTTCTTTTCGCGATTTGGATGGTGGGCAGTGGTTGTTCTGGCGTTAATTGCAACCTATCGAATCAGTGATGTTGTCATGGGAGTCATGGCAAATCCTTTCTATCAAGATTTAGGATTCACAAAGCAAGAAGTCGCCGCCGTTAGTAAGGTTTTTGGCGTCATCATGACGTTGCTTGGGGCTTTTATAGGCGGCGTTGTCGCAATGCGTATTGGTGTTATGAAAACGCTTTTCGCTGGGGCGCTTCTCTCTTCTGTGACGAATCTACTTTTCTCAGCCTTAGCGGGTATCGGTCACGATGTGACATTTCTTATCTTCACTGTGAGCGCAGATAACCTCGCAGGAGGTCTTGCAAGCGCTGCTTTTGTGGCTTACCTTTCAGGATTAACGAACAAAGCGTATTCGGCAACGCAGTACGCGCTTTTTTCTTCTGTGATGCTCTTTTTACCGAAGTTCCTAGCAGGTTTCTCAGGCGTTGCTGTAGAGGCAATAGGCTACTCGGGATTCTTCATCGCAACAGCTCTGTTAGGGATTCCTGTATTGCTTCTTGTCGTAGCAGCAGGCTTCGCTCGCAAACATCTCATGGCTACGGACGACAAAGCCCCTTAGTGTGAAGCCTTTTTCTGCGCGTGCCGTGTAACTTCTGCAATCTCTGCTACGCAGGCCTGTAGGTCGGCCAATGCTTCATCAAGAGAAGCAAAAGCAATATCTTCTTCGATGTTTTCAAGAAGGTCCTGAGACTCTTTGTCATCGGCGTCAATGTCTGCGTAACGCAAGATTCCAACGAGCGCTGCGCGAACGGCATCGTTCTCGGTTTTCATAAGCTCCGGCCAAAGGAGAGTGGCTTGCAGGAAACCGTTAGCAAAGGGCCGCAGGGGGCAGAAGGGATCCTCTTCAGTAGCGTCTTCATCAAAGAGAATTGGGTCAATGGGTTTTTCTGCAAGAATAGCCGCCTCAAGTTCTGCACCACGACGAAAGACGAGGTGACGTAGCTCGGAAATTTCAGGGAATTGTTTCGCACTAGGAGCCTTCCCATCTAGGCTAAGAATGGGAGCAAACCACGCATCTGCCTTTGGCGGATTGCGCATAAGAGCAATCGCAGTGAGGTAGCCATCGAGCATATCGGGTTCCATCGGAATGTAGGGCTCAGGGATGCTTGCTAGGAGCTCCCCGAGCATTTCGATTTCTGCCAAAGAAAGAGGAGTTTGTTTCATGGTTCTTACGCGTCGTGCTTAACAAGAGAGGCGAGAGCCGCATCGAGGTGATCGATGTTTTTCATGCGCAAAACCTTGGTAAAGGCCTTTTCACACTCAGAGCAGTTTGTCGCGAGAATTTTTTCCTTTAAGGGAAGGATGCGGCCACTTTCCATAGAGAAATTGCGAAGACCAAGACCAAGAAGAATTTCGAGCATTTCTGGCTCTCCAGCGATTTCGCCGCAGATGCTTATGGGGACGCCAGCGGCGTTTGCTGCTCTCGCTACATGACGCAAGAGAAGAAGCACAGCAGGATGCCTTGCAGCCGTTAAGTGATTGACAGAAGGATCGTGGCGACTATTAGCGAGTGTGTGCTGGATTAAGTCGTTTGTCCCGAGACTAATGAATTGCACTCTCGGAAGGAAAGCACGGATCCAAAGAGCGGCAGCAGGGACTTCAATCATGACGCCAAGAGGAATATTTTTCTTGTACTTTACGCCACGCTTCTCGAGTTCTGCTTCCGCCATTGCAATGCGTTCACGCGCGAACTCAATTTCGTTGGGGTGCACAACCATCGGTAGCAGAAGTCGTGCATCAGAACCTGCCGCTGCACGCAACATAGCTCTAAGTTGAGTATCAAAAAGATCGGGGTGGTCTCGGAAGAACCGTAACCCGCGCTTACCAAGCGTTAAGGCAAATTTTTCTGCTTCACTAAGGTGTACTTCTTCACGCGCAGAGGCCTCAAGAAGTTTGTCATCGCCTAAGTCCATCGTACGGAGTGTTACGGGCTTGTTTTTCATCGGACGGATGACGCGACGGTAGGCTTCGACCTGTTCCTCTTCTGTCGGCAGAGTCTTGCGATTCATAAAGAGGAATTCGCTTCGGTAAAGACCGATACCTTCGGCTCCTGCATAAACGGCATCCATTGCGTCTTCTGCCAGGGAAACGTTGGCAAAAAGATGAATGGCGACGTCGTCGAGAGTTTTCGCTTGCGTGGTTCTTAGTTTTCGAAGTTGGGAGCGGGTCTTTTTGCCTTCCTGCAGTTCTGTGTTGGCTTTCTCTAGAGATTCTTTGTCTGGATAAAGCGTAACAGTCCCTCGTGTTGCATCAAGCAAGACAACTGCATCCAACTCAACAGCCTGTACGGCACCCGATGCACCGACAATCACAGGGATTTCAAGAGACCGAGCCAAAATAGCCGTGTGCGATGTCGCAGAGTCTGCTTCGAGAACAAGACCAGAGAATTCTTCATCGTAGCGGCGTTTCAAAAGGATGATGTCCGCAGGACTTAACTTTTCAGCAAAAAGAATAATGCTGTCGTTGCCAATCGAGAGTTCGACGTCGTCACTGAGCTGTCTACGTCCAGTTAAGACGCGCTGAATTCGGTCGAAAACCTCATCGAAATCTTCGATGCGTTCTGCGAGGTAATCGTCATCAATCTCGCTGAAAGTCTTACGGAGCTCTTCAAGTTTAAATTCCAAAGCCCATTCAGCGTTGATAAGTCTTTCGCCGATGAGATCTTGAATGCTTGTAATAAGAGATTCGTCGCAGAGAATCTGAAGGTGCATCTCCAAAAAGGCAATCGCCTCAGGAGGTGTGCCATCAGCAGGTGCTTCAACGAGATTCTTGAGTTCCTGCGTTACGGCCGTGAAAGCACCACGCAATCGCAGTGACTCGGAACGAACTTTTTGTTTATCAATGGCAAACCGCGGAATGCTGAGACTGTCCGAAGAGCAGCGTTGAGCTTTTCCGAGCGCGACGCCTGGAAAGATTCGAACGCCGTGAAACACCTGTGGAGTGTGTTCTACGGGTGCTTCGGTGGACGCCTCAGTTTTAGCGGCGCTTTCCTCTGTGGGTTTTGGTTCCACAGGGGTAGATGGTTTTTCGGTTTTTTCTGCGGGCGCCTTTGCAGTTTCTTCTGCAGGAGCATTCGCAAGTGTTTTCTCGTTTATCTTTTCTGCGGAATTGCTGTCTTCAGCCATGGCTATTCCTCCTCCCCGAAACGAGACTCAAATAAAGCGACAATTGCATCACAGGCCGCAATTTCGTTAATTCCTTCAAATTCCAATCTTAGTGTGTCGTTGTGTTTTGCACCGAGCGTCATAACAGCAAGAATAGATTTTGCATCTGCGCATTTCGTTCCCTTTTTTATGCGTATCGCACATTCAAAGAGACTGGCAGTCTTTGTAAGAAGCGCTGCAGGACGGGCGTGAACACCAAGACGATTTTTGACGGTGACGTTTTTGACGAGCATATCGTGACTACGAATTTTGTAGTTGCAATTGTTAGATACCGCAATACTAATACGAGAAACCTTAATAGATTGCTGTCAAATCAAGAAAAAACGTTAGAGGAATAGAAAAAAAGAAGGAAAGGAGATTTAGCGAAAATCGCTCAGAAATGTGAGCCGAGCAATCGAAAAAAATGAACTTAGGCGGATTTACGAATTGTGATGCCAAAGGAGCCCGCTTCTTTTACAAGAGCGCAGAGCTGATCGAAGGCCTTGTGTCTGTGGCAGACAGCTGTGAGTACCATGGGAAGATTGACTCCCGTGATGACGGCTGTGTCGGCATGCCTCAGGAGTTGTTCAGCGATGTTCGCCGGTGAGGCCCCAATGACATCGGTGAGAATAAGTGCCGAGTTTCTCTCAGGAAGATTTACGGAAAGTTTTGCGCTTATCGTATCGGCAACAGCAACTGGATCGGCGTCAGGGGAAACGTCGACAGCGATAAGACTTCTTAAACTGTGTTCATCGTAACCGAACACATGCGACGCGCATTCTTTGAGAGCGGATGCGAGCGGAGCATGCGCGATAATCAAAATTGAGTTCGACACAGATTGCCCTATGAGGAGAAGACACTGCGAGAGATTGTATCGAGTGAGATTTCTTTGCGGGGAGAGCAAAAAAGCAAGGAATTTTTATTAATTTCGAGTAACGTTCAATAATTTTCATGAAATATGTGCTAATCTTCAACAATTGGAAAACAAAAGTGCACTCGACATTTCGAGTTGCCGCGTTGTAAGGATGCCACAATGGCTCTTTTAGAGTTTCGATCTAAGGCCGCAGGCGGCTTTTTTTTGATGCCTGAAACTTTTCGGGAGATTTGTAAGGTTGTTTCGCGCCCGTATTCGGAGAGCGGAAGCTGGCCGAAGGAGGATTTGAAAGAAATCCTTGCAAAGCTCGATGCAGAAATCGATCGTGAAACGGTAACCCTAAGCCAAATAAACGAAGAAAGTCGTCAAAGAGATTTGGCGGGTCGAGAGTATCTTTCTTTTGAGGAAGAGGATGAATTACAGCGTGCTCGAGAGAAACGTGTGAGTTTCCGAATGAGGACGTTTCCTCTTAGAGAAATGCTTGAGGCTTCTATTAAAAAGGATGTGCCAATTATGTGGGGTGTGCCTTAAGAGGGATTAGAGGCGCCAAAAGTCTCGTGTGAAGAGCACGAAGACGGTCACAATTTCCAATCGGCCAATCAGCATACAGAATGTGCAAATCCAAAGTTGCGGAGCTTGGAGAATTCCATAGTTAACCGCTGGGCCGACGTTTGCAAGCCCAGGACCAGTGTTTGTGAGACAGGCAAACGTAGCAGAAAAGGCAGAGGCAACATCAAGACCTGTGGCAATTAAGCAGAGGCTTGCGCCAAGAAGGGTGGCTGTCCAAAGCAGAAGGAAGTTGAGGACCATAAAGACAATTGCATCTGGCACGGGCACCTTGTTAACGCGAAGCGGAATGATGGCCTTCGGGTGAAGAGTCTGTAAAAACCCCCGGGAAAGCTGCTTAAGAAGAATCAGTGCACGCATCATTTTTATGCCGCCGCCAACGCTACCCGAGCAGGTGGCAAAAGCCGCTAAGCAAAGCGTAAGAACCGAGGCTGTTACAGGCCAGTGCGTGTAGTCGGTGCTACTAAAGCCTGTTGTCGAGGCGAGACTTACAACGTTAAAGAGCGCATCGAAGAGAGCTTCTTTAAGCGAAGAGTAATTGCCACTAAAAAAGAGGATTCCTGTGACGAAAAGAATCCCGAAAATGAGAACAGCTATCCAAGAGCGGGCCTCTGGGTCTCTTAAATACAGCGTGACTGAGCGGTGTTTCCAAGCAAGAAAGTGCAAGGTAAAACTCATGCCGCTAATAAACATGAAAAACACACAGATTAAATGGATGGAGGAATCTGGCCAGTACGCAAAACTGGCATCGTGTGAGGAGAACCCTCCGAGACTTACTGTGGAAAATGCGTGGACAATAGCGTCAAACCAACTCATTCCCGCAAATTTATAGCCTAAAAAACAAGCCACACTTAAAGCAAAGTAAATCCACCAAAGCCCCTTGGCGGTACTTGCAATGCGGGGAGTGATTTTTGTGACTTCAATGGTTGCGCCAAGTTCCGTATTGGTCACGGCAGCTTTATTGGTGCCGATGCCGAAAAGTGGCGAAATCGAAGGTGTTGTTTGACAGAGATTTACAAAACGAAAGAGTTGTGAGCCACCGACTCCCATCAGGGGTAAGAGCGCAATAGCGAGAATCAGGATTCCCATGCCGCCGAGCCAACTAAGGAGAGCACGCCAAAAGTTAATCGACTCAGGTAGGTGATCAGCGGAAAATACAGTTGCGCAGGTAGTTGTAATGCCGCTCATCGCTTCAAAGTAAGCTAAGGAGAAGGAGGAGTCTGCCAACGAGGTAAGTGGGAGAGCCGCAAAAATGGGAAGTATTGACCAGAGGAGCGAGGCTAGAAGGAAGCCGTCTCTTGGCAAAAGATCACGCTTGTCGTTTTTTGTGAGAGCAATAAGCGCAAGAGCGCATAGGACTGTAGTGATTGCTCCAAAAAGAAATCCAAAAGCCGCACCATCCCCAAAACTAAGAGAGACAAAAAAGCCTAAGAACTCGGCAGCGGAAAACAAAAGCAAAACAATGCCAACGATGTTAAGCACTGGAAAGAGTAGGTAGCGCAGTTTGGCAAACATGTCCGAACTCAGAAGTAGCCAACATCAACGGCAAAAAGCGCCTCGATTTCGGGCATAAGTTTCTTTTCTGCAGCAAAAACAATGACTCTGTCTTCGGGCTGAACCACAAGGTCGGGGGCTGCAACAAGAAATGTGTTTTCTCGAACAATTCCGCAGATGCCCGACTGCTCGGGGAAGGGGATTTCAGAAAGCCGTTTCCCGACAACCTTCGAGGAGCCAAGGGAGCCGTGAGCTGTCACTTCTAAGACTTCTGCTTTTCCGTGCTGGACGCTGTGAACGGCGGCGATATCCCCTCGCCGAACGTACTGCATTAATTCGCTTAAGGTGACCTGCGTTTTTGAGATGATGATATCGATACTAGTATCTTGCACTAGATCGGCAAAAGTTTGATTGTCAACAAGGGCAATGACGCGTTTTGCTCCTAAGCGTTTGGCAAGTAATGCACTCATGATATTGGCATCGTCCTGGCCGCTTAGACTAATGAAGAGGTCGCAGGTGCCTATGTCGACATTGTGTAAGTCTTCCTCCTGCAAAAATGAGCCTTTAACTAGAAGAGTTCGTTCGGGAAGGTGTTGGGCGATCTCTCGAGCTGTAACTTCGTCTTCTTCTAAGACTTTTATGTTGTAGGCTTCGCCCTCTTTGAGTGCATCAACGAGTCGAAGCGCTAGGCGGGCGTCGCCAGCGATTATCAAATTCTTGTTGCGGTTTTCCTTCGGATGGATAAGAGAAATAAGACGGTGAACAGAGTCCTTTACGACAAGGGTAAGGAGTTCATCGCCTGCGGCAATTGTTTCCGCTGCCGTAAGAGACACCTCCGAGCGGCACGCTGCAACACAAAGCGCATTTACTGGTTTTAGAGCCTCGTTGACTTCAGCGAAAGATTTCCCGATAAGAGAGCTTGTTTTTTCAACGGGAATTGCAATAAGTGTTAGTAGGCCGTTTGCTAATTCCACAACCTGCAAAGCCTCGGGGAATTCAATTAAGCGTAAAAGTGTGTCCGTGAGAGCTTTCTCTGGCCAGATGGTGCTTGTAATGCGAAAGCCGTTTGCTCCGAGTAACTCTGGATAGCCACTAAGTTCATTGCGACGCACGCGTGCAATACGTGTTGGGACGTTAAAAAGTTGCGCAGCCAAGAGAGAAGCCACAAGGTTTGTCTCATCGCTTGCTGTTACGGCAATGAGAATGTCGGTGTCTTCGATGCCAGCTTCGCGCAAAACAGCAGGGCTTGCTGCATCGCCGACAATGCCACGCAAATCAAAATGTCGTTGTAGTTGGGTAACACGGTTTGCATCGATGTCAACGACCGAGATGTCGTTAGACTCGCAGACCAAGGCCTGTGCGACGGCGTAACCCGTGTGACCCGCTCCAAGAATGAGCACTCGCATGGGTCAAAAGTTTTTATTTGTTGTGAGCAGTTTTTGCCGCGTTCGTTGGGCGCGGAATTTCCATGTGTAAAGCCTTGAGTTTACGGTATAAATGCGTGCGTTCAAGGCCGGCGCGTTTTGCAACGCGGGTAATCTGAGAATCTTCGTATTCGATAAGTGCCATGAAATAGGCACGTTCCACAGCTTCGCGGACTTCGCGCAGCGAACTCTGGAAGTCGATTACCATGTTTGTGCCAGGAATCGTGAATTTCGGGAGTTCTTTAGGAGGCTCAGGTTTTTGAACTGCGGGAGCTGCGGGAGTTTCTGTGATATCAGTACGGTATTTTGCAAGGGCGACGATGCGATTTTTGACTTCAATACCGTGGCGTACGGCTTCAAGAAGTTTCTGCATCGAAATCGGTTTTTCCAAAAAGGAAAGCGATCCAAATCGCGTTGCTTCAACAGCGGTTTCGATTGTCGCGTGCCCGCTCATCATGATGACCTGACTGGAGAACTGGCGATTAGCCTTCCACTCTTTCAGCAGAGAAACGCCATCCATATCGGGCATCCAAATATCCAATAGAATCAAGTCAAAATCTGTTTCTGCAACTTTACGTCGTGCGGCCTCGGCATTCTCAGCTTCCTCCACAGAATATCCCTCATCCGAGAGAATTTCCGATAGGAGGTCACGGATACCGATTTCATCATCAACAATCAGAATTTTCGCCATGACGCACTACTCTATGCAATAAAAAAACAAAAACTAAAGTGCTGAAACCTCGGATTCTCCAAGAGAAACAGACAGACCTTTTTATGATAATACTGCGATTCTAAAAGCAGTGCGAGGTAACTTTTGATATTGGTCAAAGAAAAAAGGAGCAACAAGACTGTTTTATTTACCGATTGGGAAAACAATGTTGACTCGAGCTCCGAGAATCGCCCCCGATTCTGAGGGAATATTTTCAAGAGTAATTTTTGCCTTGTGCTCTTCAAGAATCTTTTTAACCATCGGAAGTCCCAACCCCGTGCCCGTAGGTTTCGTTGTAATGTAGGGTTCAAATGCGCGAGCAAGTACGGCAGTTTGGAAGCCAGGACCATTATCTTCAACCTTCAGACGGACTGCCGCTGTAGTTTCTCCGTGGAAAACCGCCTCTGTTGTGATTTGAATTTGAGCGGGTTTTCCTTCTGTACAGGCTTCAATTGAGTTGCCGATTAGGTTAAAAAGAACTTGGCGGAGTTGCGCAGCATCGGCCTGAATCAACGGAAGATTTTCGCCATATTTGTGAGAAATGTGTACTCCACCAGAGTGGTAGAACGCAATCATTTCATCGATAAGGACATTCAAATCAAGACTCTGCAATGTGGGCGCAGGCAGTTTAGCGAAGTCTCGGAAGTCGTTAACCATCTTTTTCATTGCGTCGACCTGGTTGACAATGGTCGAAGTTGCACGGTTAAGAAGCGCGGCATCAGCGGGTTCGAGTTTGTCTGTAAGTTTCATCGCGAGTCTTTCTGCCGCAAGTCGGATTGGTGTCAGAGGATTTTTAATTTCGTGAGCAAGACGTCGTGCGACTTCATTCCAAGCCTGCGCTTTTTGAGCATCAATAACTGCAGAAACATTATCAAAGGCGACGACCCAGCCGACGGATCCTTCAAGTTCAAGGCGAGAGCCACGAATGAAAAGCGCAATGTTGGGGTCTGGCTTCCTATCAAGCTCGAAGTCAATGTGGAAGCTTCCCGTGTCAGCAATACGAATTTGGTCAGCAATTACTTCGCAAAGAGAAGGTTCGACGGAAGCAAGGTTGTCTCCAGGGGTAAAACGGGAGGGAGCCAGAATGACGTTGGCGCCAGTATTTGCCATTAGGATGCAAAGAGACTCGTCAAGAACGAGAACACCAGAGGAAATGTTCGAGAGAACGCTCGCGAGATAGGCACGGGAACGTTCCGTTGCTAGGCGTTGATTTTCCGCTGTTTTTTGTGCTTCTGCAATCTGAGTAACCATGGAATTAAAGGACTGGGTCAACTCGTTAATTTCATCGTTGCCACTAAACTCACGAATGGGTACAAGGTTTCCGCCAGCGACTTTTTTTGTACCAGTAGCGAGTTGCATCACAGGCTCTGTCATCGTTCGAGCAAACCAAAGAGCGAGAGCAATGGCGGCGAGCAGTGTGAGAAGCATCGTAAGCGTTAGAGAAACGCGGTAGATGGTCTGAAGAGAAGAGCGTGTTAGTGTCAACTCTTGATAATCTCTGAACCCTTCAACAAGTTCTCGGGCGCCCTCAGCAAATTTTGGTGGAACCGCATTAGAGAATTGCAGGAAGAAATTATTCTCTAGCGTCCGATTCGGGAAAATCGGGACATTTGTTCGGATGCGCATTGGGTCTTCAGGGGTTGAAGACTCTCCCTCTAGTAAAGAAAATCCACGACGGTTAATAGAGTCTTGTAATTCAGAGGCTAGGGGGATATCGATTTTTACATGCGAGTTAGAAGAAATTGAAGAGTTTGTGATTACGCCCTGCGCATTGAAAATGAGGGCTGCATCGGATTCAAAATCTTCTCGAATTTTCTCGATACCTGCGTCCCACTGTTCTTGAGGGAGACTGGCAAGATAAAGCGAGGCCCTGCGGGTGATAAAAAGGAGACGATTACGTTCGTTTTCGATAATGTCGCTCGAAAGCGTAACGCCTTCTTCTAAGGCGTGCTCGATTCTGGCATCGAACCAAGAGTCAATCGATCGACCGATAAATTGAGCAGAAACAAGATAAATCAGCAAGCAAGGAACGACAGCAATCGCGGCAATTGTGATGGCAAGTCGCGAGGTCATTCGTGAGCCGAATTCTTTGGCTCTCCAACGGATAAAAAGTTTTGCACTAAGCCGAAGGACGATGAAAAAGAGAATGCATGCCGTAAGGGCATTGAGAGCGAGAAGTGCGGGAAAAAGCTGACCAAGGCTCGTCGAGGCTGCTCCGCCAGCGACGGTATAAATCAGCAACAGCACCCCAATGGCGACAGTGCAAATGAAACCAAGGCGCAACCAGCGTTGCATAAAGAAGATTCCTTTAGTTTCTATCAAGGGCTTTTGTGAGAACGACGTTTTCCCATTCGCTCTCTAAAGCCCAGTCGGAGTTGCCTCCGATGGTTACCTGTAGTGGCTTTGGCAGTCGAGAAAGATCAAGTCGCATTCGCGTCTCGGCAACAACATCGGAGTGGTCTTCAATGGCGTCGTTCTCCGCAACAGTCCAACCGCGGATGTTCTTTAGCGGGAGCATCGCCTGCTCGAGCGTGTCAAAGGATTGAATAAGGCCATCGCGCGAGAGACGCAGTTGTCTAGAAAGAGGACTGTAACTGAGACGTTGGAGAAGGTTGGATGTGGCAATCTCTTTATCAAACCAAAGTGAGCGGGGCTGTAAAAGCCTGAAATCATAGGAAAAATAAAGAGCAATGCCTCTGCGAAGACAGTCAGTTAAAACGGGAGAAAAGTCAAATTCCCAATTGACGCTTAACTGCAACCCAGGATTCGCGCCCGTAGTAATGCGTTGAAGCTGAGCGCTCATCAACTGCACTTCTGTCGATTGTGCACGCACGAACTTGGAGCCCGCTACAGCAAGCGGAGCAGCAAGCAAAGTGCTACATAACAATCGACGCGAAATCATGTCTACACAGCCTTCTATTCTTTTATTAGTAGAGCGTAAAAGAATCCATCATGTACCCGAGGAAGCCCGTCAGAGGGCTCTGCGGGCAAATCTCTTGGCAACAGGGTCAACGACGGAGGAAGTCCCGAGGCAAGATTCTTTTCATGCGCATCTTTGTGTCGCCGTAAAAATTCGCTTACCTGACCTTTCCCTTCTTCTCTAAAGACTGAGCATACGACATACAAAAGCCTTCCTCCAAACTTTAGGCGGGGCCATAGCGTTTCAAGGAGATTTTTTTGTTGTTTTGCAAGCGATTCAATGTCTTCGGGTTTACGTAGAAAAGGAACATCAGGGTGCCGTCTCACGATGCCGCTTGCTGTACAAGGCGCATCAAGCAAAATGGCATCGAATCGCATATCTTTTGGAAAAGTTTCCGGATTGGAGGCATCGGCATTAAGAACCGTAGCCTCGAGATTTAAACGCGTGAGATTTTCTTCAATGAGCGTAGCACGCGAGGGGTTAATTTCCGCTGCAATGACGCGGGCGTTAGAAATTTCCAATAGGTGGCAAGTTTTTCCACCAGGAGCGGCGCAGGCATCCAAAACTAGTTCTCCGTCACGAGGAGCAAGAAATCGAGCAGCAAGCTGTGCACCAGTGTCTTGTACGCTTACAACGCCTTCAGAAAAGCCAGGAATTTCCTCAACAGGGAGAGCTTCCTTAAAGAGGACGCCATCTTCCCCGAGAGGCGTGACTGCAATGCCTTGATTTGCAAGAGTTTCACAGTAGGCCTGTGGAGAACTTTTCTTGCGATTAACACGCAAAATCAAACGCGGAGGAACCTGAGCAAGCGAGAGAAGTGCATCGGTATTTTCTTTTCCGATTGAAGTGTCGAGTTTTTTAATGTACCAATTTGGTGCATTAAGACGTACACATCTGTCGCGTCGAACGGATTCAATCAAGGAGTCTTTTTCTCTACAAAAGCGTCGAAGACAGGCATTGACAAAGCCACTTGCTTTTTGAAGTGTTTTCTCGGACTTCACAAAGCGGACGGTTTCATTAACGAGCGCATAGTCTTTCTTTGGAGAAACCAAGATTTCACTTAAGGCAAGCATTAAGGTGCGACGTACGGAGTCCGTTGGGGCTCTTTGCGCGAGGCTTTGAATAAGAGCGTCACAGAGATAGTAGTGTCGCGCAAGATCGTAGAGGATAGCCTGAAGAGCAGGACGAAACTCTCCCTTCTTACTCGAAGCGCCAGCTATTGCACTGTCGAGAGTTTCTCCCGATTCAAATCGAGAAAGTGCCGCAAGAGAGTAGCCTAAGAGTGAGCAAAACGAGGAGCTCATTTGAGTTGGTCTCCCTGAGCGATGGGAAAACTCTGTAAGAACGGTTCAGTAGCCATGACAGGCTTCCCTGCTTTCTGTAGTTTCAGACACTCAAGGGCGCCCGTGCCGCAGGCGATGATAAGTTTTTTCTTCGCACAAAGAACCGTACCGGGCTCCCCTGAAGCCTCTAGAGCACGGACAGCACGAATTTTGAAAACTTCTCCGTGTAGCGAACTCTGTAAGCCAGGGAACGGGGAGAATGCTCGAGAACGACGCTCTAAAACGTCTGCTGGCAAGGTCCAGTCAATCGTGGCTTCTGTCTTGAGAATTTTTTTCGCGTAAGTCGATTTACTATCGTCTTGGGGAATGCGCTTAAGAGAAGAACTTTTAGAGAGAGCTTCAACGATAGCCGTGGCTCCAAGACTCGAAAGCTTTTCTGTGAGAGATTCTGCGGTGTCAGTTTCAAGGATAGGAATTTCTTTTGTAAGGAGAACAGAACCTGTGTCTAGTCCCTCTTCCATTTCCATAATGCAAATCCCTGTTTTTGTATCACCAGCCTCAATGGCACGCTGTATCGGAGCAGCTCCTCGCCATCTAGGTAAAAGGGATGCGTGAATATTAATTGAGTGGACTGTAGGGTTTGGGCCAATTCCACGAGCGGCAAAAAGGGCTCTTTTCGGAAGAATGAGACCATAGGCAGCGACGATAAGAACGTCCACTTCGCTTCTCTCAAGAGTGGCAAGAGCAGCCTCCGCCCCCTCGGGGTCTTTAGTAACCGAGAGAGTTCTAGGCGTGATAACTGGGATTGCGTTTTCTATAGCAACCTCTTTCACAGGGGAGGGTTTCAATTTCATCCCTCGACCACTCGGGCGGTCTGGTTGTGTGAGGACAAGAACGACTTCGTGCCCTGCGGCTAGGATGCCTCGCAAGGCGACGGCGGCAAAGTCAGGAGTACCAGCAAAAGCAACACGCATATAAATTCTCAGTTTTGATGAGTTTTTTGGGGCCACGCTTTGAGGAGTTGCCTTAAGGCGACCCTTATAATTAAGCGATTGAATTTTACCGAATGCAGCTCTAGGGACCTGCGTTTCTAACTTCGGAATTTGCTATTTAAACCGACCGTTTTTGCCCGAAGTTAGAAAGAGGCTGAAACAGAAAGAGAAATTTTGAGATGGATCGAGTTTACCGTTTGGCCTATAGAGAATATGGTGATCCGACATTACCGACGATTGTCCTGCTGATGGGGCTCGGAATGCCTTCGATTGCCTGGCCTGAATCTTTAATTCAGACGCTTATTCGCCAAGGATTACACGTTATCGCTCCGGATAACCGCGATTGCGGTGAAAGCGAGCACGGTAGTGAAAAAATTGCTTTTTGGTCGGTGGCAAGGTCGGTGGCTTGGTATTTAGCAGGCGGTTCCGTTAAGGCTCCATATACGGTCGATGATATGGCTGCGGACGTAGAAGGCCTTTTAAATCAAAAAGGGCTAGAAAGGGTTCATATTGCAGGATTTTCTTTGGGTGGAATGATTGCCCAGGCTTTTGCCTTAAGGGCGCCACATCGGACGATAACGCTTTCGTGTATTTCTACAGCAAGCGGCAATCCGAAAACGGGTTTGGGTAGGTGGAATGCGGTTCGCGCAGTATTAAATAACTGCAAGCAGGAAGAGAATGCAGAACGCCGCTATAAGAAATTAGTCAAACTTGTTAAAACGATTGGGAGCCCAGGGGCAAACTACAGCGACGCTGAATTAATGCGTCTTATGCAGGTACTCAAGGGCGCAAATGTTTCCGAGGAGACAGTTCGTAGGCAGTTGATGGCAATCTTAGCGGGAGGCAATCGATGCCGACGTTTGCGGCAACTTGTTGTTCCAACGCTCATCATTCACGGAGAGGCCGACCCGTTGCTTCCGATTCGTGCAGGTGAAGAACTTGCCCACTGTATCGAAGGGGCAAAACTTTGTCGCATCCGCGGTATGGGACATGACCTCCCGGAGACTTTTGTAGAAGAAATCGGCTGCGCTCTTGCGCAACACTGCTATAGCGGTGTGTTGCGTTAGGCTTCGTTGTGATGTTTCTTTTCGCGAGCCTTCTCTTTACGGAGCTTTGCAAGCTTTGCAATTGCTCTATTTTTCTTCAGCAGGCTCAAGTGGTCAATGAAGACGTGCCCATCTAGATGGTCTACTTCATGCTGAACACAGATTGCTAGGAGTCCTTCGCAGTCAAAATCGAAGGGTTTCCCCTCAAGATCAAAGGCAGAGACGTGCACCTTGGCAGCGCGTTTAATTTTCTCTGTGAGGTCAGGAAGCGACAAACACCCTTCTTCTCCCTCGATTGTTTCATCTGTGAGGACGGTTACAGTCGGATTCACAAGGGCGAGGAGTTGTGTTTTTTCATCGGAAACGTCAATAACGACGAGCCGCAAGAGTTTCCCAACCTGAGGCGCAGCGAGCCCAACACCAGGAGCTGCGTACATGGTCTCAGCCATATCGGCGGCAAGCTCCTTTAAAGAGGCATCAAAGTTGACAACAGGATTGGCAACTTTAGTCAGAATTTCAGCAGGGTACTCAACAATGGGCAACAAGGCCACGGCAATTTCTCCGTAGAAAAAAACGAGGGACGTTCCTCGAGAGGGCTCAATTGTATCCGTTTCTTATTTAGTACATTGCCTGAGATTGACTAAATGGTGAAGAAATGCAAGGGGAATTTCAGAGGACAAGGAAGCCCTTCTTTTTCTCAAAAAGTAGACAGTTTGCAACTTTTTCAAGCACAACGCTTTCTTTTCGCAATGCAAGGAAAAAGAGAAATTTCCTTAAAAAACAATAGGAAAAAATTAATTTAAGGGAAAGAACCTTTTCTTTTTTTTAAAAGTGTGGTTATCCTATAAAAAAGAAGAGCAAGCCTAGAGTGGCTGCTAAAAACGGGGGAAATGCCCCCTAGAGAGAGATTTAAATGACAAAATTGATTATCGCCGAAAAACCCTCGGTAGCGGTGGATATTGCCCACGTCCTGGGAGGGATGAAAAAGAAAGGCGATTTCTATGAAGGTAACGGTTGGATTGTTGCAAATGCCTTGGGGCATTTGTTGGAACTCGCTTGTCCAGAAAAGTATGAAGTCAAACGTGGCAAATGGACATTTGGCCATTTGCCCGTCTTGCCACCGACCTTTGACTTAAAGCCGATTGCCAAATCTGGCGAGAAGTTAAAGAGCCTTGCACGCCTTATTCGCAGAGCCGATGTGGACACGATTATCAATGCATGTGATGCGGGACGAGAAGGGGAACTGATTTTCCGCTACATCATGCAGGCAACAAAGGCAAAAAAGAAGATTGAACGTCTTTGGTTGCAGTCCATGACGCCAGCGGCAATTAAAGAAGCGTTTTCTCACCTAAGAACAGACGAAGAGATGACAAAGCTTGCCGATGCGGCTCGCTCTCGCTCGGAAGCAGATTGGCTAGTGGGAATTAACGGAACGCGGGCCATGACCGCCTTTAACAGTTTGGACGGAGGCTTTTTCCTAACGACAGTCGGCCGAGTTCAAACGCCGACATTGGCTATCGTTGTGAGGCGGGAAAATGAGATTCGCGCCTTTAAGCCTGAGCCTTATTGGGAAGTGGAAGCAGATTTTTCCTTTGATGGCAATTCCTATAAGGGACGTTGGTTTGATCCGAAGTTTAAAAAGGATGCCAAACGGCCTGAGGCGAAAAGTGAACGCATCTTCGAAAAAGCAAAGGCCGACGCCATCTGTAAGGCAGTGAAGGGTAAGCCAGGAAAGGTAGAGGAAACTGCCAAACGCACGAGTAGTCTTCCCGCGCAACTTTTCGATTTAACGAGCCTACAACGTGAGGCAAACAATCGATTTGGTTTTTCTGCCAAAACGACGCTCTCCATTGCGCAAGCTCTTTATGAAAAACACAAGGCGCTCACGTATCCGAGAACAGACTCTCGCGTTCTTCCAGAAGATTACGTAAAGACGGTTTATAAGACCCTACAGATGCTCACGGCAAATGCAGATGTCGGAAACTTTGCTAAACGGGTGGTCTCTGAGAAATGGGTACACCTCACGAAGAGAGTCTTCGATAACAGCAAGATTAGCGATCACTTTGCCATCATTCCGACACTGCAACCGCCGCATTTGACTTTAACCGAAGCGGAAAAGAAGGTATATGACCTTGTTTTGAAACGCTTTATCGCGGTCTTTTATCCAGCGGCCGAATACGATGTGACAACACGCATCACGACGGTCGCAGAAGAACACTTCAAGACCGAAGGTAAAGTTCTTGTTTCCCCTGGCTGGTTAGAGGTCTATGGGAAGGCAGCCGCCAACGGAGATGCCACATCCCTTTGCGCTTTGGGTAAGACAAAAACAGTCGAGACAACGGATGCGAAAAGACTTGACTGTGAAACGAAGGCGCCAGCTCGCTACACGGAAGCAACACTTCTTTCTGCAATGGAAAGCGCAGGGCGACTCGTCGAGGATGACGAACTTCGTGAGGCAATGGCAGAAAAGGGGTTAGGGACTCCAGCGACGCGAGCGGCAATTATCGAAAACTTAATCGATCAGAACTACATGCGCCGTGAAGGGCGAGACCTCGTCCCAAGTGCTAAGGCAAAGCAACTTTTCACGCTCATCAACGGCTTGGGGATTGGAGCTCTCTCCGACCCGGCATTAACGGGTGAATGGGAGTACAAACTTAGTCAAATCGAAAAGGGGAAACTGCAGCGCAATGACTTTATGCGAGAAATTCGCGAGATGACTACGCACATTGTCGATGCTGCTAAGCAGTACGAAGGCGACACGGTTCCAGTAGAAAATCCAATACATCTACAGCACCGTTGCCCGAAGTGTGGTGGCGAGGTGGTTGAAAACTATCGCCGCTACGCTTGTACCAACCCGCAGTGTGATTTCAGTCTTCCGAAACATCCTGGCGGAAGAACCCTTGAAGTCGATGAAGTCGAAAAACTTCTTGCCGATGGTTCTGTTGGCCCATTGACGGGCTTTATCAGTAAACTCGGTCGTCCTTTTGCTGCGGTTCTTCGGCTAACAGCAGAGAAAAAACTTGAGTTTGACTTTGGACAAGAGGAAAAGACCGAACAGGAAGAGGAAGACGTTTCGACTCTACCTCACGTCGGTACTTGCCCGAAGTGTGGTGGCCGAATCCTCGAAGGAGCGACAAGCTATTTCTGTGAACATACGACAGGACATCGCACCTGCGATTTCCGTCTCGGTCGTGTGATTTTGCAACAGCCAATCGTAGAGGCTGAGTGTCAAAAGATTCTCGCAGAAGGAAAGAGCTCGCTACTTACTGGGTTCGTCAGTAACAGGACACATCGCAAGTTCAAGGCCTATCTTGTTTTGGATAAAAAGACAGGAAAAATTGGCTTTGAATTTCAAAAGCGAGAAGAGAGTCCTGCGAAAACGACAGCAAAAACCTCTGTACGGAAAAAGAAAACAAAGCAAGCTTAAAAGGCTAAGAGTCTTAGCGAAGGGTTTTTAACCAAAGTCAAAGACTTGTTTTGTGAAGGGCCAAATCCCCGAGAAACATTGGACGCCTGCGGCTTAGTTGTGATACGGTCGCAGGGTTTTGCAATTTTTCTCACAACTAACAGAGGAGCTTTTTAGCCATGAAGTTAAACGCAATTTCTGTTGCCACTCTTTTGGCGGCAGCATCACTAAGTGTCCATGCAGGTGCGGTACTTGATGCCGTTAAAGCACGCGGACATGTGATTTGCGGTGTCAACACGGCGGCGCCAGGCTTCTCCGCGGCGGACTCTCAGGGTCGTTGGAGCGGATTAGACGTTGACACGTGTCGTGCGGCGGCTGCGGCCGTCTTGGGAGACGCGAGCAAAGTCAAATTTGTACCGCTTTCTTCTCCGCAACGTTTTACCGCCCTTCAATCTGGGGAAATTGATATGTTGGCTCGTAACACCACTTGGTCGCTTACACGCGATGCAAGTTTGGGTGTTGTCTTTGCCGCTATCAACTACTACGACGGGCAGGGTTTCCTTGTTCCCAAGAGCTTGAAGGTAACAAGTGCGAAAAAGTTAAATGGCGCAACAATTTGCGTACAGTCTGGAACGAGCTCGGTGCAGGCTTTAGCTGACTACTTTACAGCCAATAAGATGAAGTACAAGCCCGTGATGTTTGATACGACTGAGGCTACACAGAACGCATTCCTTTCCGGACGTTGCCAGGTTTACACAACGGATATGAGTGACTTGGCTGGTGCAAGAACACGTGCACGTAATCCGCAGGATTATGTGATTCTCCCCGAGACCATTTCCAAGGAACCGCTCGGACCTTCCGTGCGTCGCGGCGATGACGAATGGTTCCAAATCGTGCGTTGGTCCTTCTATGCAATGGTTGAAGCAGAAGAAAATGGTCTAACAAAGGCCAATGTTGACCAGGCAAGAAACACAAGCAAGAATCCGCAGGTGATGCGTCTTGTTGGAACGGGCGATGACACGGGTAAGCTTCTCGGTTTGGACAAGGATTGGTCTTACCGAATCATCAAGCAGGTTGGCAACTATGGCGAAAGCTGGACGGCTAACTTCGGACCGAAAACACCGCTTAATCTGCCACGTGCCCTCAATAACCTTTGGACGAACGGTGGTTTGATGTTCGCTCCACCGATCCGCTAAGCGAAGTTTTTTAACGGAAAATTGAGCCCGCACAACCTCAATTTGTGAGTTTGTGCGGGTTTTTTGCGGTTTTGCACAATTTTTTATTAGAGCTGGCGCATCTATAATGCCCCTTCTCTTTAACGGATTACCCCTTTATGAAGGAACAAACCGAGACAGTAATGGTCGGCGATGATGCGTGGCGACGGCGAGAAGCCGCGCGACGTCGTTCGGACTGGATGATTCAGATTGCAGCAATTGCTGTAGTCGCTTTCATCGTCTATTCGCTCTCGGAAAATGTCACAGAGAATTTGGCAGCACGCCATATTCGAAGCGGGTTTGCATTCTTGGTGAATTCCGCAGGATTTGATATCGGAGAATCTTTGATTCTCTTTCAATCCACAGACGCAATGTGGCACGCTTTCATCGTAGGTATGGTTAATACCATCCGTATTTCTATTTTCTCTGTTATCACTGCCTTTGTTCTCGGAGTTTTTGTCGGACTGATGCGCTTAGCCGAACATCCGATTTTGAGAGCGCTCGGAACAGCACACGTTGAGATCTATCGCAACATCCCGTTAATTATTCAGCTTTTTGCTATTTATCTTGTCATCACTGAATTGCTTCCGATGTCGACAGATGCAATGCACTTCGGGCAATGGGCACTTCTATCGAAGGCAGGATTGCAGATTGCTGTCCCCGTGCAGGGAACCCTGGCTCTGATTTTTTCTTTTGTTGTTGCGCTTTTAACGTATTTTCTTGTGCGAGAAAAAAGTTCAAAGCACATGACAGAACTTGTCGCAAGCCTTGTGGGTGTGGGTGTTGCACTTTTAGCGTTCGTACTCACTTGGATTGGTTTCGGTGTGGTTGGCGGTTGGAGTAAGCCTGTTATCGAAGGCTTTTCCATTGAGGGAGGTGCCGCACTAAGCCCAGAATTCTTAGCGCTTTGGATTGGATTGACGCTATTTACTTCTGCCTCTATTGCAGAAATTGTCCGAGCAGGGGTGCTCGCTGTGCCTCAGGGACAGTGGAACGGTGGCCTTTCCCTGGGGATGACAAAGACGCAGGTTGTCAGTTACATCATCTTCCCGCAGTCGATGCGCTTGGCGATTCCTCCGATGGCAAGTCAATTTATGAATTTGACGAAAAACTCCTCCCTTGCCGTTGTAATCGGATACCCGGACCTTGTTGCTGTTGGAAATATGTCGATTAATTCGACGGGGCAAGCGCTCGAAGTCATCGTCATCATCATGGCGGTGTATTTGGTTTTGAATCTAATTATTAGCGTGTGCATGAATACGCTTAATGCACGCGTAACACAGGCTCCACGGTGAAATCATGAGAAGAGATAATTCCATGTTTTTCTGGGGAGCGATTCGCGAGAAGTTTTTCTACTCGCGCTTTGCAACATTTGTCTCGCTTGTCTCAGGTTTTATTCTTTGTATCGTCGCCTTCTATCTTTTTAATTGGGGCGTGACGGATGCGGTTTTCTCTGCGGATGCAAAAGCCTGCTATGCAACGTCGGGCGCTTGTTGGGGCTTTGTGACAGAGAAGTGGCGACTTATCATCTTTGGGCGCTTCCCCTATGAGATGCAGTGGAGACCTGCCGTCGCTGTCATTGCCATTATTGCAATGCTTGTTGCAACAGCCTATCCGAGGTTTTGGACAAGGTCGGGAGCTAGATGGATTGCCTTCGGATGGATTGCTGCGTTTGCTGTCTTCTTTACGCTGATGTCGGGCGGTGTTTTTGGCTTAGCGAAGGTTGAAACGGATAGTTGGGGCGGCTTGCCGCTTACGGTAATCTTGACGCTACTCGGCATGACGCTTTCTATTCCAATCGGAATCGTTTTGGCTTTGGGGCGTAGAAGCCGTTTGACGATTATTCATAGCCTCTCGGTTGGCTACATCGAGTTAGTTCGCGGCGTCCCGCTTATTACGGTTCTCTTTGTTGCAAGTTTTGTGTTCCCACTGTGGTTACCGGCGAATGTGAGAATTGATCCTTTCTGGCGTGTTGCCTGGGGCATTATTCTCTTTCAGTCCGCTTACATGGCAGAAACTGTACGAGGCGGTTTGCAGACGATTCCTAAGGGACAGTTCCTTGCAGCAGACTCCTTGGGGCTTTCTTACTGCCAGAAGTACATTTATGTGATTCTTCCGCAGGCCTTGGTTGCGATTATTCCTGCCTTTGTTAATAGTCTACTTTCGACATTCATGGACACCTCGCTCGTGACGGTTGTCTCGATGTACGACCTTACGGGAAGCCTATCGTTGGCATTGGGAGACGCCGTTTGGCGTGATTTCTTCCGTGAGGGTTATATCTTTGTCGCTGCGATTTACTTCTTCTTTAGTTTTCTCATGAGTCGCTACAGTCAGTGGCTTGAGAAGTATCTGCAGGGCGGAAAACAAAGAGGCCGGTAACGATGGCAACATACGCTCTTTTGCTCGAGCACACTTTGCCAATTCAAATATCGGCAAAAGGATTCCGTGCAGGAATTGAAGATTTCATTCGATTTCCAGAGCACTATATTGACGCCTTGGAGCGCTCTGAAGTTCTCGAAGAAACCGCGCTAGGTAATGCGAAGACATTTCGTCGTAAGCTTAGCTACGGAACTTTTTCTTTCGAAGAGACTGTCACACTTACAGAAAAGTACGAATTCATTGAACGCGTACCCTCTCTCGGAGAAGCGGGATCTTCGCTTTTTAAGATTCAATTTAAGAGCCTTTCGGATGCGAGTGCAGAGGTCGTGTTTACGTATCGGGGTAGCAGTGAGCAGAAGCTCCCTGCGGCCATTGCTAAACTACGAGAAGCCGCATGGATTGCCAAAGATAAGCAATTCGTAGAAAAGATTCAAAAGCAGTTTGGTAACATCGGTTCTTCCTCGTAGAAAAAAGAATCTGCGAGCGGGAGGAGTTTTAGATGGGTAAGCAAAAAAGACTAAGAAAAGAACGGGCGCAGCAGGAAAATCTCGAAGCCGCCTTTGAGACGGCACCAAAGCATCCGAAGTGGTATTACACGGTCTATCGCTTGCTGATGGTTGTCATTGGCTGTCTAGCGCTTACCTGCATTGCTGCAAGCCTCGCGACAAAGTACCTGCCGCCTGAATATGACTCTGTTTGGCCAGGGCTACTGACGATGTTAAGTTGGTTCATTTGGATTCTCTATGTCTTTAAGGGCATGAAGATTAAAGACTGAAGTTCCCATCGGTTCTCTTTTCACTGTCTGTGGAAGGATTTAACAGCTTCGACAAACACACTCTCTACCCGAGGGGACACCCCTTTGAAAGGACTTTTCCTAAAACCTATTTTGTTTAATAGACTAAACAATATTGACATGAATTTGTTTAATTCATTAAACAAATGTGAGATAATCCTAGCTAATAAAACAAGGGGAACCTTATGCTGGACTATGCTCTTTTAGAGGAAGTTATTGCGGACAACCGAAAATTCGCCAAAAAAGTACAACTCTTTCAGCGTGATGTTGTGATGCAAGAGTTTCCGACCTGTGTTGTCGTTGGCTTGAGGCGCTGCGGGAAATCGTATTGGCTCTTCCAAGTCATGCAGAATTTAGTCAAGAGTGGCGTTGACTGGTCTCAGATTCTTTATGTGAATTTTGAGAGCGAGAGACTTTTCGGGTTCGATTACAGAGACTTTAATCGTCTCCTAGAAGCGAATAGTGCACTCACTGGCAATCCGCAACGCCCCATTCTCTTTCTCGACGAGGTTCAGATTGTTCCAGGGTGGGAAAAATTTGCTCGTCGCATGGCAGATGAGAAGACGCGAACATACATTACGGGAAGTAACGCAAAGATGCTCAGTAGCGATGTCGCTAGTGCACTAGGCGGTCGTTACCTTTTGACTCGGATGATGACACTAAGTTTCCCAGAATTTCTCAGAGCAAAAGGAATCCCATTTGACAGAGGAGCGGTTGCAACAACTGAGGATCGCGGGATTATTCGCAATGCCTTTCAACGCTATCTCTTTTTTGGAGGATTTCCAGAAGTTGTCAAGGCTTCAAAGGAAATGCAACTTAATTATGTAGATAATGTTTTCCAAGCAATCTATCTACGAGACATCATCGAGCGTTGTGGTGTAACGAACCATAAGGCTTTACAGATGATGCTAAGAAAGCTTGCAGAAAGCCTCGGTCAGCCAATCTCTTTTAGTCGGCTAACAAACATACTTAAAGAAACAGAAAATAAGCTTTCTAAGGTTTCTGTTATTTCCTACATTGGCGCTTGCGAGGATGCGTGTCTTTTGCACACAATTCCTAATATCCACGGAAAGATTCTCGAGCGAGAAACACGACCTAAATATTACTTTGCTGACAACGGACTAATAAATCTTTTAAGGCGTGACCCAGAAGCCGCATTGCTAGAGAATCTAGTAGCGCTCTCTTTGCTACGTCGCTACAAAGCGAAGGATGCGGTCTACTACTACGCGCACAATGTTGAAGTGGATTTTTATGTGCCAGAGGATGAACTCGCCATTCAGGTTGCTGTGACGCTACAACATAGCCCCGAGACACTAAAGCGGGAAGTGGGAGCTTTAGAGAAGTTTTCCAAGGTCTATCCCTGTAAGCGAAAGATTATCTTGACGCAGGAAGAAGAGATGCAGATTGACTCGTCGGCGGGCCCCATTGAAGTCCTTCCTCTCTGGAAGTGGCTTTTACAAGAAGCATCCCGTTAAGGGACGAACTTGAGGAGGAATCAATCTCTTGAGGGTTCCCTTGGTTTAACTCAAAAAAATCGCCTCCGAGTCACAAAACTTCGGAGGCGAAATTTCAATTGCGCTTGTGGCGAAGATTAATCTTTCTCACCGTAGCTCATAATCGCATTGAGCAGGATGGCGCCGAATGTCGCTGTACCGATACCACCTAAGGCGAAGCCGCCGAGATTCAAGGTGAAGTCGCCACCGCCGAGAATCATCGTGACAGCCGCAACGAGAAGGTTGCGGTTCTTGCCGAAGTCAACCTGGTTGACAACCCAAATACGGGCACCTGCAACAGCAATTAAACCGAAGACCACGACTGAGCAACCGCCTAAAACTGGTTGCGGAATTGTCTGAATCAGAGCGCCGAACTTCGGAGAGAAGCCCAAGAGAATGGCAAAGCAGGCCGCGACAACAAAGAGCAGTGTGGAGTAAACGCGGTTAGCAGCCATAACGCCGATGTTTTCACCGTATGTCGTTACACCAGGGCCACCGACGCAGCCAGCGAGGATTGTTGCGAGACCGTCAGAGAGGAAGGCGCGTCCCATGTACGGGTCGAGGTTGCGTCCCGTCATGGCTGTGACAGCCTTGATGTGTCCCAAGTTCTCTGCAACGAGAATAATCACAACCGGTGCAATAAGAACGATTGCGCTTAATTCAAAAACAGGAGCGTGGAAAGCGGGAAGACCAATCCAAGCAGCGTTGGCAATGATTGAGAAGTCGATGGGTTTGCCCATGCCCATGCCATTGGTGAGAATGGCATAAACAATGTAAGCAAATGCCAAGCCTGCGAGAATCAGCAACTTCTGCAGAAGACCACGTGTGTACACGCCAACGATACCAACGGAGAGAACTGTGAAGAGGGCCATGCAACCTTCAAATGTTCCCGTTCCGCATCCGTGCACAGCTGTCGGAGCGAGGTTCAAACCGATGACAGCAACAACAGAGCCTGTAACGACAGGCGGCATCAGTTTTTCAACCCACCGTACACCAATTGCCATAACTATGAGACCGATGATCGCGTACAAGATACCGCAAACAACGATACCGCCTAAGGCTACTGGGATGTTGGCGTTTGCACCAGACCCAGCAACGTAACCTGTTGCGGCGATGACAACACCGATAAAGCCGAAGGAAGAGCCGAGATAACTCGGAACACGTCCACCGACGATTAAGAAGAACAAGATTGTACCGACGCCGCTCATCAACACAGCAACGTTCGGATCAAAACCCATCAAGATCGGGCACAAAATCGTCGAGCCGAACATAGCAACAACGTGTTGCATGCCCAAGGCAATCATTTGATTTGCGGGAAGGCGTTCATCAGGCGCGATGATGCCGTCGGTCTTGAGTTTCCATTGCGGAAAGTAACTCATAATTTTTTTTCTCCATGACTGAAGCCCACGTCGAACGACACTTTCGACGGCAACTTACTGGGGCGGGATTCTATTTGTTTGTCGCAAATAAAGGAAAGAATAGATGCCAGTTTTTCTGCGTTTTGTTAACAAGAATGCAAAAAAATAGGTAGATTTATCAAAAAAAGAGGCGTCAGATGTTGCATGAAACACCCAAAATGGGCGAAAATGCGGTTGATGTTTTCCTAAAGAACGTGTCCCTGATGCTAGCTACGCAAAAGGGACGTTTTTATTGTGCCTCAGTAGCCTCATGCCAGAGTCAGTCATCGAATCCGAAGTGCGTAGACGTCGCACGTTCGCCATTATTTCTCACCCCGATGCGGGCAAGACAACACTTACAGAGAAATTGCTTTTGTTTGGCGGCGCCATTCAGATGGCAGGAGCCGTTAAGGGTCGCAAAGCCGCACGCCATGCAAGAAGTGACTGGATGGAAGTCGAGCAGCAACGCGGAATTTCTGTGACAAGTTCTGTGATGCAGTTTGAATACGAAGGGCACATCATTAATTTACTGGATACCCCAGGGCACGAAGACTTTTCTGAGGATACCTACCGCGTTCTCACTGCCGTGGATTCTGCCGTTATGGTTATCGATGCGGCAAAGGGTGTTGAAGCGCAGACAATCAAGTTACTCAATGTCTGCCGCATGAGAAAGACGCCGATTATCACCTTCATCAACAAGATGGACCGAGAGGTGCGAGATCCTCTTGATCTACTTAGTGAAATCGAAAGCATCCTGAAACTTTCTTGTGTTCCGATTACGTGGCCCATTGGAATGGGAAAAGCGTTCCGAGGAGTTTTTTCTCTAGAGAAGAATCACCTTGTTCGTTTTGCACCAGGACAGGCGAAACTCTCCGAGGCAACAGAACTCATCGAAGGGCTAGATAATCCAAGGCTCGATGAACTTTTCCCCATGGAAATGCCAAGTGTTCGAGAGGCAGTTGAACTCGTTGAAGGGGCAAGCGAACCCTTTAGTGAAGAAAAATTCCTCGCCGGAGAGCAAAGCCCGGTCTTTTTCGGGTCGGGAATTAATAACTTCGGTGTGCAGGATGTACTAGAGGCACTCGTAAGATGGGCTCCTTCTCCTTTGGGGCGCGATGCAGGAGCAAGACGCGTAGAACCCGTGGAAAAGCCCTTTACAGGGTTTGTTTTCAAGATTCAGGCCAATATGGACCCTAAGCACCGTGACAGAATCGCCTTTTTGCGCGTTTGCTCTGGTAAGTACGAGCCAGGGATGAAAGTCGAACATGTTCGCTTAGAGCGCGAGATGAAGATTCAGAACGCGCTTACCTTTATGGCAAATGAGCGCGTTCATATGCAAGAGGCCTACGCAGGGGACATTATTGGTATCTATAACCACGGACAACTTCACATTGGTGACACTCTTACCTCTGGTGAAAAACTTGGGTTTACGGGGATACCATATTTTGCGCCTGAACTTTTCCGCACCGCGCGGGCTCGCGACCCCTTAAAGGGTAAACAACTGCACCAAGGTCTTAAGGAACTCGGAGAAGAGGGTGCTATTCAGGTGTTTGAAGGTGAATTTGGCAATCTAATGCTAGGCGCCGTGGGTCCGTTGCAGTTTGAAATCGTTGCACAACGTCTTGCCACGGAATACCGTGTGGATGCTATCTATGAAGCAACGGATGTTTCCACAGCGCGATGGTTGGTCTTCCCTGATGAAGAGACGCGTAAGCTTTTCTGCAATGAACAAGCGGCGCGTCTTGCAAAAGATTGCGAGGGAAATACCTGCTACATGGCAACATCGATATACAATTTGCAGACCACAATGAAACATTGGCCAAAGGTCGAATTCCGTACAACCCGTGAACAGGGACAAAAGTTCGAATAGTTCGAACAGGATCTCCTTTTTCTCTGTGTTAGAGCGGGTCGGCTCTAGGCCGCAGTATGGGAGAAACATATGAGAGAGTCCGAATTTGCTGCGTTGCAACCCGCGGCACCAGACCCCATCTTAGGCGTGACAGCAAAGTACCTTGCCGACCCGAGACCTGAGAAGGTTAATTTGGGAGTTGGCATCTATTTGGATGAAAAGGGAAAAGCGGGTCCCCTTGCTATTGTGAAAGAAGAGCAGAAGGCTCTAATCGAGGCAGGGCTTCCCAATACCTATCTTCCGATTCGAGGCCTAGAAAGCTATCGTAACCTCACGCAGCGGATGGTTTTTGGCGAAGATAGTGAAATCGTTCGTAGCGGCCGCGCTTGCACGATTCAGTCACTTGGTGGAACTGGTGCCATTAAGTTAGGGACCGATTTCATGCGCAACGTCTGCGGTACAACAGTGGGCGCCTCTAGCAACCCGACATGGGGCAATCACGATGCCATCATGCGTTTAGCAGGGATGCAAGCGAAGAAGTATCGCTACTATGACGCGAAGAACTTTGGCGTGGATTTCTCTGGCATGCTAGAAGATGTGAGTGCATTGCCTGCGGGCTCTATGCCGATTTTCCACTCCTGCTGCCACAATCCAACGGGCTACGACCTCACAATCGATCAGTGGAAAGAGCTCTTAGAGCTTTGCCGCAAGAATCGGCTCGTTCCTTTGCTTGATATGGCTTATCAAGGATTCCGAGAGGGGCTTGAAGAGGACGCCGCTGCCATTCGTTTATTTGCGCAGTCCGATATCAACTTCCTTGTTGCAACGTCCTATTCGAAGAGCTTTGGCCTTTATTGCGAACGTGTTGGAGCACTTACCGTTGTCACACAGAGTAAACACGAGGCAGACGTCGTCACAACGCAAATCGAAGCGCTTGCTCGTGCTAACTACTCGAACCCCGCTGCGTTTGGAAGCCGCATCGTGGCAAATGTGCTTTCGGATGCAACAAAGAGAGCGAAGTGGGAAGCGGAACTCACAAAGATGCGTGAGAGAATCCGTTCGATGCGTCGTGCACTTTCCGAAGAGACGAAGCGCATTGGTGCCAAACGTGACTTTAGCTTTGTGACGCGCCAGGCTGGGATGTTCTCCTTTACGGGATTCACTCCCGAGCAGATGGATCGCCTAGCAAGTGAATTCGGCATCTACGCTGTTCGAAACGGAAGAATTTGCATCTGCGGGCTCAATGAGTCCAATGTTGCCTACGTTGCGAAGGCATTTGCCGCTGTTCTCTAAAGGAAGCAATGAGGGGAAGGCTTTTTATTCTTCCCCTCGGTCTACCAACTAAAGTAATTCAAGGAACGCCTTAAGCATTAAAGAGCGTTCTTCGACCGTGTCGAGTCGCAAGTATTCGTGGTCGGTATGATAGTCGCCACCCGACGGCCCACAACCATCAATCACGGGCGTTCCCATGAGGGCAAGATTGTTGCCATCGGAGGCGCCGCCGGCGTCTACAAATTGAGCGGTAAAGCCAGCCATTTTTGCGGCCTCTGATATCTTTCCAACGAGATCTTTGGTTGCTTCAGAAAGCGGCATTGCAGGCTTAAAGGTGTTCTGCTCAAATGTCGTAACGACGTCTTCTCCCCAGTTCTGCTTTGCAAGTTCTTCGAGAGCAGTTTTCTGACGTTGTTGTTCTTCGTTTGTCCAGTAGCGTGTGTCAAATTCAACATAGGCATTTTCTGGAACGACGTTGCTGACGGTGCCTGCATGAAGAATACCCGCGGAGATTGTCGAGCCCTTTTCGTAGTCGTTAAGTTTGTCGGCTTCCAAGACAAAACGCGCGGCTGCTAAGAGAGCACTGCGGCCATCTTGCGGGTTGTTTCCCGCATGAGCAGCGCGACCAAGGAATTTAACCGTGTAAATAGAAATGCCTTTGCGAGAGCGGACAAGCTCTCCCTTCGGACGAGCTGCTTCGCAGACAAGAGCGCAGGAGGACTTCGCACCAAGCCTTGCGAGCCAAGCATTAGAAAAGAGAGAGCCAGTTTCTTCATCTGGGTTATAAGCAACGGCAATGCTAAGACGCTCTAAATCCTCAGGACGGGCAAGTTTAAGGGCGTAAAAAATCGAGAGTACCCCTGCCTTACAATCAGCGCACCCTGGGCCGTGCGCGAGAAAGCCTTCAATCGAGAAGGGCCGTGCCGCAGCAGTTCCGTCAGGGAAAACCGTATCAAGGTGTGCATTAAAGAGAACGTCATAGTGGGCAGCTTGCGGTTTGTTTGTTGCAAGAAGACCCTGCCCGACTCGAGGACCTAGGTCAATAAGTTCGCAGTGAAAACCAATGGATTCAAAATGCCGCTTCATGATTTCTGCGGCCTTCGTAACACCTGCGGTGTTAGCGGTTCCTGCGTCAAGATTGACGAGTTCTTGAAGATCTTCGATGAATTCTTTGAGAAAGGCCATGGTTGTCTCCCGAAAAGAAAAAGATAGCTAAGTTTAAAATCGCTTTGCTCGAAACAAAAGAGGAGTTGAAAAAAAGATGAAGATAGAAGCTGTTTTATTTGATTTGGATGGAACACTCATCGATACGATTCCTGATCTTACCTATGGACTCAATCGCATGCTTCAGACTTTGGACCGTCCTCCTCTTACGGTCCAAGAGGTCTCTACCATGGTCGGGCAAGGCGTCGTGGATTTAATTGAGCGTGTATTTAAAGCAAGAAACCTTCCCGTAAACGACAAAGCAATTCGTGACGCAATCGAGTGCTACTGCAAAATTATGGTTGAGAGCGGAAGTTCGCACAGTGAAGTTTTCAGTGGTGTTTTCGAGAGCCTCACAAGGCTTCGTGCTGCAGGTATTCGACTAGCGATTGTGACAAATAAACCTCGAAGCATGACAGATGCTATCGTGAAAGAAAAAGCACTTGCGAAGTACGTGGATTGTGTTGTGGCCGCAGGGGATGCAGCGACTGTGAAACCCGCCCCAGAGATGCTTTGGTTTGCTTGCGAAAAATTAGGCGTCTCTTCCGACCGAGCTGTGATGGTGGGAGATAGTTCCAATGATGCCATAGCAGCAGAGCGAGCCCAGATGCCCGTCTATCTTGTGACAACGGGCTATAACGGGACAGAATCCATCGCAGACTGGTCAAAGAAAAACGCAATAGGGCGCTTATTTAAAAGCATCGAGGCTGTTACCGAAGATATCCTCAGTCAACGGGCAAATTAAGTCTCTTGCGGAAATGCACAGAAGAGCCGAGTCTATCTTTGCGTATGACGCGTCCCGTAGTCTCTAAAGACTTTTCTAGGGCACAAAGTGGAGTAGCTTCTTTTTCTGCTTCAGCTTTGTTGCGATAGAGGCGATAGTTTTTCCTAGCCTCCCCTGGCGTGACGTTTGGCATTAAGACGTTGCAGCCTGCTAGGACGCCAAGAATGCGGCCATTGGGAGTGAGCGACTCAAGAGCAGTTGCAGCAGCGATGTTACAAGTCGGGAACACAAGACGCGTCGCAGCAATCATGTTTAAGGAAAGACTTAGAAGGGCAGTGACAGGGAGCATCCCTTCGCCAACCATGTCTCCTCCTTCGCTTTCGATGTAGGGTCCCATCCCAAACATATCTGCATCCACGCGCTCAAAAGCACGAATATCGTTGACTAGGTCTTCGATAGTTTGCCCTGGAATTCCAATCATTACGCCTGTGCCGACTTGGTATCCGGCACGGCGTAAATCGGAAAGCGCCATGTAGCGTTCTAAAAGCGTTTTGCGTTTTGGACCATCTCCGTGAATATGTCTAAAAAGAGAAGGGTTCGTTGTCTCAAGGCGTAAAAGATAACGCAACGCCGAGCGATTGCCTGAGGCCTCGGCCCACTTCTCGTAGGTCTCATAAGACTGTTCTCCGAAAGAGAGCGTCATGCCGCAACCTGCTTTAATCCCCATAGAAACACTGAGCGCATGAATCGCATGGAGGGCTTCTGTGATGAAATCTACGAAGCGTTTATCCGTGCGTTCTCCACTTTGTAGCGCTACAGATTGGTAACCCGCTTCAAAACTTTTCTTAGCTGCCGAGAGGATTTCATCGATGGTAAGTGTGTAGCGAGACAGTGTGTGGTTATGTTTGCGAATACCGCAGTAGCGGCAGTCGTAAACACAGACGTTACTCACTTCAATAAGGCCTCGCATGTAAATGTTGTTACCGAGAACTTTTGTGGTTCTTGCGAAAGCTTCAGCATAAAGAGCCTCGCACTCTTCTTTTTCACGAAGAGAAAGGAGGAGTGCAAGATCCTTGTCGGAAAACTTTTCTTGCGAGAGTATGCGTAAGAGAGCAGGAGAAGTCATTTTGCGAGCGAGAGTTTCTGAAGTTCCTCTTTGTAGGCGGC
>CAZHBC010000002.1:0-44653 GCA_964530715.1 uncultured Sutterella sp.
ACTGCCAGGCTCTTCCTTTTAAACCCTCACTACCTTTACCGGTGGTGAGGGTTTTTTCATGTGCGCAAAAAAAATTTAGAATGCGGAAATCTAATTTGGAAAGTTCTTGCGCCTAAATCAATGATGAAAAGTAGTGACTCCCCTGTTTTTGAAAAAGAAAAGCGAATTTATAAGCGCGGTGACTTGCGACGTGCTGAAATCATGGATGCACTTGTGAGTCTACTTGGGGAGCCAACACAGACGCGGTTTTCTACTGCAGAGATTGCTCTTAAGGCTAAGGTAAGTGAAGCGGGAATTTACCGACATTTTTCTGGAAAGACGGCCATTATCGAGGCAGTTTTAAAGCGAACAGCTGAGTTGCTAGAAGAGACACTACGGAGTGCGGATGCCTATCCTGGTGTTAGCATGCTCGGGAGAGCTTATATTAAGTTACATTGGCTATTGATTTTTTCGTTGAAAAATCCTGGACTTACACGACTTCTCACGGGCGAAGCCCTTATCTATGAGGAGCGGTCTCTCGCGGACGAAAAAGACAAAATCCTTTTAAGTATCCAAAACTCTATCCGCAACACTCTTGCCCTAGCGGTAGTTAATCGAGAAATTCCAGAAAAAGTAGATACAGAGGCACGCGCCCGCTTCATGTTTGACTATGTTCTAGCCCAGTGGTTACGTTTTTCTCAGAGTGGTTTTAAGACAAATCCTACAATAACGCTCGAAGGAGTTGCGCCGTTGCTCTTTGGATTTGCTTCTTAGAGAAATCCGCCAGAGGATTTTTCAAGGAGTGTTAGGTCAGAAAGTTTTGACCTTTCCCGAATAAGCGCATCTTTGCCGTCAAGAAGAAGAACCTCAGCGGGGGTGGGGCGCGAGTTATAGGTCGATGCCATCGCAGCGCCATAAGCACCTGCATTAGGCATAGCAAGTACATCGCCTTCTGAGACAGTAAGACTTAAATTTTTTGCTAACCAATCGCTAGATTCACACACAGGCCCTACAACATCCCAGGAAAGAGAGGACTCGCTACGAACGAGGCAATTAAAGAGAGGCATCTCTGCGTGATAAAGCGCAGGTCGAATCATCTCTGTCATCGAAGCATCAACGATGCAGAAGTTTTTTACTTCAGTTTTTTTCAGGTACTCAACACGAGTTAAGAGAATTCCTGAGGATGCAATGAGGCTTCTTCCCGGTTCAAAGAATAGAGATGTTGCGTTATAGCCACGCCGATTAAGCGTCTCGCGTAAGGATTTAACGAGTGTTGCAACTACAGGTGGAACCTCATTTGTGTAGCAGATACCGAGGCCTCCTCCGACATCAATGTGATCTAGCCGGATTCCTTCTCGCTTTAAGTCATCGACGATGTCGAGAATTTTCTCGAGAGCGTGAATAAAGGGATCAAGTTCTGTTAGTTGGCTCCCAATGTGCGCATCAATGCCGCTTACAGCAAGATAGGGAAGGGAGGCTGCAAGTTTGTACAAACGCACAGCTTCTGTGAACGCAACACCAAACTTGTTATTTTTTAGTCCCGTAGAAATATAGGGATGTGTTTTCGCATCAACGTCAGGATTTACGCGAAGACTTACGTGAGCGACTTTTCCTAAGCGACTAGCAACCGAGTTAATCCGCAGTAACTCAGATTCGCTTTCTACATTAAAGCAGAGAATGCCAACTTCAATTGCGCGGCGAATTTCTTCCGTTCTCTTACCGACTCCAGAATAGACAATGTTCTTTGGGTTTGCTCCTGCAGCAAGCGCTCGAAAGAGTTCTCCACCGCTTACGATGTCAAAGCCAAAGCCAAATTTCACGAATTCGCGCAAGAGCGCCTGAGAGCTGTTGGCTTTCATGGCATAAAAGACACGGTCTTTTGTTGCGGTCACCTCGTGAGCCCAAGAGGCGGCACAACGACGCAGTTCCGTTAAGGAATAGACATAAAGTGGTGTACCGTATTTTTCTGCCAAATAATTTAGGTCACAGCCGTCAAAATAGGAGCGACCATTGTTTTGAGTTAGGCTACTTGGGAGAAATGGGCTTGTAGGCATGTTGTCAATACGACAGAAGTTATCGAGGAGAAGATTCTGTAGGAGGCGTTGGAGCAGTGGCAGTCTCAGCGCTAGTGTTATCAAGGTATAAACTACCCTTTAGACCGCAACCAGAGAGAGCTGCGATTAGCAGAGCAACAAGTAAAGTCTTTTTCATAAGAAAATCGCTTTGTGTGCAGAATAAACTAGAGTGCAATTATATGAATGAAACCGAGTTTCTTGAGAAAAGCGAAGAATTGTTTTCTGAAATTGAAGATTCCGTTGATGCTAGTGGCGAAGATATCGAATCAATAAGAGCAGGAAACGTTCTGACTCTCGAGACTGACACGGGAGAAGAAGTTGTTCTTAATCGCCACGAACCAACACAAGAGGTTTGGGTTGCTAGCCGCGCAGGGGGATCAAGATTTTTCTACGCCGACGGTAAGTGGATTAGCGCTCGAGACAAGAAGACAGAAATCGCCGCAGAGCTCAATCGAGCTCTAAATTACGTCGGTATTAAAAGCGAAGTTTTCCATTAGAAAATCTGATCGCGAAGGATATCGCGATCAAGATTCTTCTCGCCCACTTTCCCATTTAACGGAACGTCACGCACGCTCTGATCAACGCTATCTGCGTAGTAGTAGTTGCCGTTAATCAACACAACACTAGAGGGTTGAATGCGTTTGTAAGGCGGCTCATCAACGAGAACGTCTTTCATGTAATTGATCCAAATGGGAAGCACAAGGCCACCGCCCGTTTCCCTGTTGCCAAGAGGCTTCATTTGGTCAAAACCCATCCAGCCAACAGCAACAAGTTTTCCAGCGTAGCCTGCGAACCAAGCATCGTACGAATTGTTAGAGGTTCCTGTCTTTCCGCCCATGTCAGGTCGTTTAAGGGTGTTGTAGGCTCTTCTTCCTGTCCCTTCTCGAATAACACCATTGAGAAGCGTGTGCATGATAAAGGCGTTACGTTCATCGAGAGCACGGATGGTTTCATCTCCAGCAGCGGGATTGTGGACGCGCATAAGAACTTTTCCATCGGGATCCGTGACGCGATCAATCAAATAGGGTTTCACGCGGAAGCCGCCATTAGCGAAGATACTGTAGCCAGCGAGCATTTCCCAAGGGGTTGCACCACCTGCGCCAAGTGCGGTTGTAAGTTGTGCTGGGGTGCGCGATTTCGGGAAGCCAAAGCAACGGGTGACAAAGTCTCGAGCGTAAGTCGCCCCGATGGCTTGCATGATGCGAATCGAAACAAGGTTTTTAGATTTCTTTAACGCGGTCGCAAGCGACATGGGACCGTCGAAACGGTTGTCGTAATTGCGAGGTTCCCAAAGTTCTCCTCCTGTGAGTCGGGGATCGATGAAGATTGGGGCATCGTTAATGATGGTTGCTGGGTTAAAACCTTTGTCTAGTGCTGCCGAGTAGATAAAGGGCTTAAAGGTGGAGCCAGGCTGACGAATTGCTTGAGTTACGTGGTTATACATACTCAAGTAGAAATCAAATCCGCCGACAAGAGCACGAACTGCGCCACTGTCGAATTCTGCGCTCACAAAACCTGCCTGCACCTCGGGAATCTGAGAAAGGGTCCATTCGCCTTTTTCTGTGCGAGAGATGCGAATTAGCGAGCCAACAGTGAGTTCAGGAACCTTTGACTTTTTCTTCCAACGGCTCTTCTTTTTCTGCTGAAGTCCCGCGAACTTCATGCTCTCTTGATCGAGTACGACTTCCTTATCCGCAGAGATTGCCGCGCGGATTTGATTGTCCGTAATCTCTGTGACAATTGCGGGGAAAAGGTTCGGAGAAGTTGGCGCATCCGAGAGCGCAATAGCAATGTTACTTGCGCGGGTTTCCGCATCTGAAATATCTACAGTGGCAGTCGGCCCACGATAACCGTAACGTCTATCGTAACTAATGAGTGTTTTACGTACGCTCTCCCAAGCAGCCTTCTGATCTGCCGCTCGGATGGTCGTATAAACATTAAGGCCAAGCGTGTAAGCCTCTTCCTTAAAGGTGTCGTAGACGAGCATTCGGGCGAGTTCCGCCGCATACTCGGCGTGTAGCCCTTCGGAGCCTTTAACAGCCGTAAGCCGTCGTTCGCTTGGTTTCATGGCGACGATGGGGCGAGCTAACTCCTGTTCGTAGATTTCTTCTGTGATGTAGCCTAAATCCCGCATGCGTTTTAGGACATAGCCTTTACGCATGTTGGCGCGTTTCGGATTGACAATTGGGTTGTAAGCGGAGGGCGCAACAGGCAGCCCCGCAATCGTTGCTGCCTCTCCGATGCTCAAATCTTCAAGTTCTTTACCAAAATAGACTTTTGCGGCAGAGGCGAAGCCGTAAGCACGTTGACCAAGATAGATTTGATTGAGATAAACCTCGAAGATTTGATCTTTCGAGAGATTGTTCTCAATCTTATAAGCCATAGCAATTTCGTAGAGCTTGCGGGTGTAAGTACGCTCAGAAGAGAGAAAAAAGTTTCTTGCAACCTGCATGGTGATTGTTGAACCACCTTGGCCTCTCCGGCCCGTGATGAGGTTCGCGATAGCAGCTCTAGCAATGCCTGTGAATTCAATGCCCGAGTGCTTATAGAAACCGTCGTCTTCTGCAGCGAGAACGGCATTGCGCACAAAAGGAGGAATCTCGTGCAAACGAAGGAAGTCGCGATGTTCTTCGCCAAATTCGCCAATGAGGATTCCTTCAGCACTGTAGACACGTAACGGAATTTTTGGCTTGTAGTCTGTTAGCGTATCAATGGACGGCAACTGTGAATAAACAATCGAAAAAATGACAAGACCGACACAGATGCCGCTGGCGAGTGCGGCAAGACCGAGACCAAAACACCAGCAGACAAAGCGACTGATTTTCTTGGCAATTGTGTTGTTATTTTTCACAAAGAAGTCCACTTAGACGAAAAACCAAACGCAGAGGAAACCGCGGAGTTTTTCATCAAAAACAAAATGAGCGATGTCCACGTGTGACTCGCTTTTTTTACCGTAACGCGAAATCTTACAGCAAAAGCCCTTAAAACCCCTGATTTTTCCGAAACTTTTTGTTTCTAAATTGCCTTGGGTTGCGAAGGTTTCCCATTGCGAAAAAGAAGAACATCTTTTGCTGATTATGCAAAGTAGGGCCGAGATAAAGCTACTTTGCTTTTTGTAAAATGTGCAAAATATAGAAGGGGGATAAAAAAAGAGAGGTTTGAAGAAAGCACTTCGGAGGGCTGAGATGAGCAAATTAGACGACCTAAATTTGTGGCGCGTGTTTGTCAATCTTTCGCAGACGCGAAATTTTTCCTACACGGCCGCTGAGCTTGGTGTTGATGTTTCAACTGTATCGCGCATGCTTACAACGCTTGAGAAAACCATTGGTAGGTCTCTTCTTGTGCGTAACACTCGTCCGCTTGAACTTACAGAACTTGGCCAAAGAGCGCTCGATTTGATGGCCTCTCAACTCGAAAGACAAAGAGAAATTATCGATGAGTTGCAGGGCCCGAATGCGGCAACGCAGGGCATGATTCGCCTAGCTTCTCCCTATAGTCTTGAGATGGAATTTTTGGGAGAAGCCCTTCTTAGATTTCAAAAGGATTTTCCCGATGTGGAGTTCCGAGTTATCGGGGGCGGTGGCATCTCGGACCTTTTAAACCGTAAGGTAGATGTGATTTTTGTCACCGGAGAGGTCATTGAAAAAGAAGATAGCATGGTCTGCCTGCCGAGACGCCCCAATTTCTTTATTCCCATTGCATCGCCCAAGTATCTGCAGAGCCATCCGAAACCGATGAGCCCCGACGAAATTAAAGAGCATACGGTTTATGCTTTTGAGGGGGCAACACGTAATCCCACGCGTTCTCTTTGCAAAGACGGGGAGGAAAAGTGTGTGCAGTTTGGACCTCAACTCTTTGTGATGTCTAACATTATTGCCATTAAAGAAAATGTCATAAAGGGCGCTGGAATTTGCATTGATATGCCATATTTCTTGTGCGCAACGGAAATTGCAGAAGGAAAACTCGTTCCAATCCTCGATGGCTGGCATCGCCCACCATTGCAAACGTACGTTGTCTGTCGCAAGGAACTGTGGAATTCGAAGATTCATCGCATTTTCATGCGTTGGATTCAGAAGGAATTGCAAGAATTCTTTGATGCGAAGGTCAAAGAGATTCAGCCCTATTGGAGCATTCCAGAGATGTTTAAAAAATGGGGAGAATGAAAGTGCAACTGTCCTGCAAAGCGGATGCGACGAGAGAGGTCTATGCGAAGGCAGAAAATGTCTTAGCTTTAACAAAAAAACTCTGTTCAATTCCTAGCGTTTCCGCGCAGGGGGACGGGGAAAATCGCGTTGCTCAATTTCTCTTAGAAACTCTCCAAGGCATAAAACCAGCGGAGGGAAACACTCTTTGCGTTAAAGAAATGCTCTGTGAGGGAGATGCCCTCGGACGTAAGGCCGTGTGGGCGCTGCTGCGAGCGGCAAAGAAGACGGCGAAAACCGTTCTCTTAACAGGACATTTTGACGTTGTTGACACGCAAGGGAAATACTCTAGCCTTGCCTTTTCTCCTGATTCTTATACGAAAGCACTAGCGGGGGAATCCTTACCTGAGGAAGTAGCCAAAGATCTCGCAAGTGGCAATTGGCTTTTTGGGCGTGGAACAATGGATATGAAGGCTGGTCTCGCTCTCTTTATTGAGACGATTCGCGCCTTTGCCAAGCGGGAAGATCTTGCAATCAATATTGCTTTCTTAGCTGTCCCTGATGAGGAAAGCGATAGCGCAGGAATGCGGGGCACGATTGCAGAATTTGCCCAAATTCTTTCCGCGGAAAATTTGGATGTTTTAGCCGCTCTCACAGGCGAGCCTTGTTTTTGGACAGCAGGCAATCATCCAACGCGGCCCTATTACACGGGAACTACGGGGAAAATCATGCCGTACTTTCTCTGTATTGGGAGAGCAACGCATGTAAACGACTATGCAGAAGGAGCAAATGCGATGCTCCTAGCGTCGCACGTTGTATCGCTTTTTGAAGGGAACGCGGCCTTTATTGACGGAGAGAAGGAAGATACGCTTTCTCCTCCCGCTTGCCTGCGGTGTGAAACTCGCACGGGAGTGTATAGCGTTAGTTTGCCCGCGCGTGCCGTTTGTTTCTTTAACGTCCTTACGGATAGCCGTACCCCAGAGACGGTCCTGGAAGAGTCTCTTGAGGTGGCACGGAATGCCCTGCAGTTAAGTATCACACAGATGCAGAAAACCCGTGAGGCACTTCAGCAAAAAGGCGCCAATGTCCCCGAAGGTAAGATTACTGGAAGCGTTTATCGTTACAGAGATCTTGTAGAAAAATGTGTTGAAAAAATGGGGAGCAAAGAGGCTTTTTTAGAAGAGCAGTCTCTCTTTTATAAAACACTCGACGGCGTGACTGATGCTAGAGAAAAAGCCATTCGCGTCAGTGAATGGGTTGCCGATCAAAGTGGCCTCGAGGGACCGGCAATCGTTGTGGGATTCCTTCCGCCTTACTACCCCCATCGTGTGAATCGGCGTCGGAATGAAAAAGAAAGAACTTTGCGGCGCATCATTGAAGAAATGGTCGCAAAGGCAACGGTACTCTCCGAGGATGGCGCTGTAAGTATCAAGGAAGTTTTCGGCGGCATTACAGACCTTTCTTTCTTAGGTTTTGAGGGACGCCGTGAAGCGCTTGAAGCACTTTCTGAAAACATGCCCGCTTGGGGTAAGGTTTATAGCCTCCCGCTCGATCAAATCTTAAAGTTAGATATTCCCGTGGCGAATATGGGGCCTGCTGGGCGTGATGCACACAAAATGACAGAAAGGTTGGAACTTAAGTATTCTCTTGAAATTGCGCCACGTCTTCTCGCTGAAACCATTACAAAACTGGCTAATTCTTAGAAGGGAAGAATCTCAGGTCAATTTGAGAAAATTGCTAAGCGTAATTACTTAGTTCAATAGTCTATTTGCAAAAATAGGACAAAAAAAAGACGATTATTTCCCTTTTTATGCACCGTAAGCCTCGCAGTCTGCTAGGTTACGCTTTGTAACACATTCTTCTCTTTTTTTTAGGGAAAACAACAATGGCAGAAAATATTGATGTCGCGGCATTGACTTCGAAGCCGAAGGCCGGTCCCGGTGCCTTCCTCGCGTTGATTCTCGCCGTCGTTCTTTTCTCAGGCGTCTTCTACAAAATGGGGCCTGGATACGAATGGCTTGGCGCACTCGACTTTACGACAATTGCCGGTAAATTCGGTTCGATTTCTGGGACAAACTTCGTCGGTAAGGGTGGCGTTGGGGCACGACAGGGTTTCCTGTTTGCGTTGACGCTTTTTGCCCCCGTCACTTTGGCAGTCGGTTTGCTGACTGTTCTTGAACACTACGGCGCTCTCTCGGCTGCTCAGGTTCTTTTGACACCGTTCCTTCGCCCTGTGTTAGACATTCCGGGTTACACGGGCTTGGCTCTCGTAACGGACTTACAGAGTACGGATGCTGGTGCGGCTATTTCTAAGAGCATGTACGACAACAAGTTGATGAACGACAAAGAACTCACGATTATGGCGGCGTGGCAGTACTGCGGCGCAGGTTGCGTTGGAAACTATTTTTCAACAGTTTCGGCCGTCTTTGCGTTCTTCTTGGTGCCGGTCTGGAAGCCTCTCGTAATTATTCTCATTATGAAGTTTGCGGCTGGTTTCTTCGTCCGTGTTTGCTTGTCAACAATTTATAAGAAGGATTTCAACGATGGCTACTGCAGATAAGAAAGTAAGCGGCAATCCTTTCGATATTTTCATCGTTGGATGCCGCAAGGGTTTGCTCGTTTGCGCTAACTACCTTCTGCCGAACGTCATCATGGCGTTTGTGCTCACATACATCCTCCAGTTGTTGGGTGTCATGGATTTCTTGGGTCGTGTTTGCGGACCAGCAATGGCAATCTTTGGATTAAAGGGTGAATGCATCTTAGTGCTTTGCGCTACATGGCTTTCTTGCGGCGCGGGTGTTGGTGTTGCAGCTAGCCTTGTTCACGCCGGAACCATCGGTAACGTCGATGTTACGATTCTTGCACCAGCCATGATTTTGATGGCTTCGCAGATTCAGTACATGGGTCGCTTGCTTGGTTTGGCTGACGTGCCAAAGAAGTACTGGCCGCTACTCATGTTTACGAGCGTCTTCATGGCTTGCATCGGTATGATTTTGATGCGTATCTTCATGTAAGGACACTTTAGATAGAGGTACTGACGGCGGAAGCCCTTTTCTTTCAATAAAGAGAGGGCTCCGCCGATTGTTTATGGGATTGGAAATTTCTGACGGAGAAAATTATGTCTTTTGATGTCGTTGAAATGTGGAAAGAATTGCACGCAATGCCTGAGTTGGGTTTTCACGAGTATAAGACGAGTGCTTATGCCGCTCAGAAGATGCGTGATATCGGTTATGAAGTCACCGAGGGCTTCGGCAATACAACGGCTGTCGTTGCCTATAAACGAACGGGTGTTCCAGGGCCTACATTGATGGTTCGTTGCGACATGGATGCGCTTCCCTTTAAGAATGAAGACGGCTCTATCACGGCAGTTCACGCCTGCGGACACGATTCGCATGTTGCTATGCAGCTTGCGACGGCCGCAAAGGTTTTTGAGAGCGTGAAAAAGGGAACACTGAAATTTCTTTTCCAGCCCGCGGAAGAAACTTTGGACGGCGCTGTGAGTGTGATTAAGGCTGGCGTGCTTGATGACGTGGATATGGCTTTTGGTATGCATATTCGTCCCGAGCAAGACCTCGTTCCTGGGAACTTCTGTGCATCAGTGAATTACACCTCTAGCACATTCATCAAAATCGCTGTTAAAGGTGTTTCTTGCCACGCATCAAGACCACACCTCGGGGCAAATGCCGCTGAAGCTGCAGCGTTGATTACAAACGCAATCTGCGCAATGAAACTTAACCCCCTCTTGGGTTGGAGTTGCAAGGTAACGCAGATTGAAGCCGCAGCTGCTGCCATTAATGTGGTGCCAGATACTGCAACTCTCTGGCTCGATGCAAGAGCACAGACAAACGCGCTGATGGATGAATTGATTGCGAAGGTGAAGGTCGCTGCAGAATTTGCCGCAAAGGCTGTTGGGGCGACAGCGGAAGTGATTCTTCCGCACTCTCCGATTCCGGCACCTTGCTACAGCCCTGAATTGATTGCTGAAGCCGAAGAAGAAATTGTGAGGCTTTTCGGTAAAGAGAGGCTCTCCGCTCCCTGTGGTGGTGGCGGCGAGGACTTTAACTACTTTGTAAAAGAAAAACCGAGTCTAAAGAATGCCTATTTCGGTATCGGTGTTGGCGCGACTCCTGGGTTACATAATCGCGCGATGCACTTTGATCCGAAGTACCTCGCAGGAGGTGTCGAACTGATGAGTGCAATGATTTTGAGAAAACTCGGCTAGTGTTCTTTAAAAAGGCGTTCTCCAAGGGAGAATACGCAGGAAAAGCGGTTTAGTTTCTTTTTCTGCGTCAAACTCTATTTCAGTCGTTGTTTTCGCCTTGGGTTTTTCAGAGGCCGTCTGTGGAGAGCAGGCGGCTTTTTTCGCATGTTGTAAACCCATAAAGTCGAAAAGTGTCTTATCTGCCAATTGTGATGGAGCAACGCGAGTCGTACTCATAAAAAGGTTATAGATACGACTATCAAAGTGTTTGTCCCAATCGGCTAAAAGGGCTTTTATTTCTTGACGCTTTTTATTTTCCGAAGCGCCACAGAGGTGTTTCGGGGCAACAGGAAACTCTCGGATTTTTGCCCATTTTGCTGTTTCGTATTCCCTTACATAGACAAGGGGGCGAATGACAATATTGGTTTTGTCATCGCTTTGAAGAATCGGTGGCATCGCTTTGATTCGTCCACCATAAAACATGTTAAGAAGCAGTGTCGAGACGACATCGTCCATTTGGTGGCCAAGGGCGATTTTCGTGCAGCCCATCTCTCGTGCGACGCGATAGAGAATGCCGCGGCGCAACCTCGCGCAAAGGGAACAGACATTTTTTCCTGTCGGGATAAGTTTCTCGACAATCGAATGTGTGTCCTGGGACTCAATGTGGTAGGGAACGCCAGTTTTCTTTAAAAATTCTTCGATGGAGGCAGGGTCCGATCCTGGGATATGTTGATCCACGTGAACCGCAAGCAAGTCAAAATGTACAGGTGCTCTCTTCTGAAGTTTTAAGAGCGTCTCTAAAAGGACGTAACTATCTTTACCTCCACTCATTGCGACGAGAACTTTGTCCCCATCGCAAATCATGTTGTAGTCCGTGATGGCCTGAGCGGTAAGACGCACGATGCGCTTTTCGAGTTTGCGCACGGAAACGGAGGCATGCGTATGAACACCCGGAGCGATTTCGATGGATTTCTTATTGTCGCGGTCGTTGCGAGGTGTTTTCTCTGGCGAGATGCGGATGGTTTCTTCTGCCATGGTTACTTTTTCCGAAAGATTTCGATACCGATACTCTTTGCTTTTGCGATGGCCTCGGTTTTGCGTGTTGCAACGCGCAGAGCGTAGACGGAATCCCCTTCAAGGAGTTTCTCTGCAATGCGCTCTGCGACAGTTTCCTGTAAGTCAATGTGCCCTGCGGCGAGAACTTCTTCAATCGCTTTGGGCAGCGCTCTGTAGTCGTAGACAGAATCGATTGAGTCTACCGTTGGGTGATTGTCTTTTACCCAAACATCGAGCGTAATAAGGAATTCCTGTGGATGCCCTTTTTCTTTGGGAAGAACACCGATGTCAGCCTGTACTCGATAGTCTTCGAGTCGGATGTGACGGCATTCGGTTAAGAGGAAATCGGTTAATTCACTCATAGTAGAACTTTCTTTAACGCGTTAAGACGAGCTTCATGAATCTTTTCAGCGAGAGATTTTGTGTTTTTCGAAGCGTTGGAATCTTTAAGAATCCCATCTAAGGGAACTTCCTTGTAGGCAGAAGAAAGTTTACCTAAGAGGTCTTTGTTTAGGGCTACGCCTGCTAGATGCATTGTCAGTAAAAAGGTTTCTAATCTTTCCGGCCGGCGAAGAACGTCAAAAGCACTAAAAAGGGCGTAGAAATCCTCGGCAGTTTTCGCCTCGCACGCCGTCTTGCGGAAACGGACAAAAAGCATTGCAGCATCCGTTGCGTCAGCGGAAAGTTTCATACCTAGGCAAAGTTCTTTGATGTTTTCAGCACAGGCGGAAGAAAGCAAAAGAGAAATGCGATTTATAAGGGGTGCCTTTTCTTTCGCAGCCCGTGTAAGAGCTGCTTTAAGGGCTTCCGTTATCTCTAACTGTGGGAAGGTTCTTTGCCAAAATCCGCACGCCAAAAGTACGTCAAGCATTCGCACAGGATCGCGTTGCATGAGACCGCGGGAGATTTCCGATAAAACGCGTTCTGCAACGAGGTGGTCCGTTTCTCCCGAGGAGACCATCTCCTTTAGGAGTGCCATGGTTTCTCGCGCAACGGAGAAGTCGGGAAACCTTGCTGCGAACCGAGCAAGTCGTAGCACGCGCAATGGGTCTTCAACAAAAGCCTCACTTACATGGCGAAGGGTTTTTGTTTCTAAATCCCGTACGCCGCCAAAGGGGTCAATAATCGTTCCTTTGGCATCCTGTGCTATGGCATTGATTGTGAGGTCACGTCTAGCGAGATCTTCTTCGATTGTGACGCTAGGAGCCGTGTAAAAGGTAAACCCGTGATAACCGTGTGTGGTTTTTCTCTCGGTACGGGCAAGGGCATATTCTTCATGCGTCTCGGGGTGTAAGAAAACAGGGAAATCTTTTCCAACAGGTTTAAATCCGAGGCGAATCATTTCCTCTGGTGTTGCTCCCACTACAACCCAGTCTCGATCCGCCGGGGCAATGTCTCGCCCCGCTTTCCTTAAAAGAGAATCCCGAAGAGCGCCACCAACAAGAAAAATTTGCATCGTCACAGGGCTAATTTCCTTTGTTTGAAGTCGTTTCGACTGCGTGTGTTTTGAGGAACGCTTTTAATGCAACGGCCGTGGCAGTCTTTTTCTTCGCAACGTCAATTGGGGCGCCTCTTGCAACAATGGTGCCACCGTTTGGGCCTCCCTCGGGACCGAGGTCGATGATGTAGTCAGCCTCTGCGATGAGGTCAAGATTGTGCTCAACAACAAGAACCGTGTGTCCTGCATCAACAAGCGTGTGCAAAACGTCGATTAATTTTTTCACATCCGCCATGTGAAGACCAACTGTTGGTTCATCAAGGATGTAGAAAGTTGGAATTTTGCGTCCTGTCTTTCGAGAAGTGGTCGCTTTTGCAAGTTCGCTCACGAGTTTGATGCGTTGTGCTTCGCCTCCAGAGAGCGTTGAGGACGGCTGTCCAAGAGTGAGGTAGCCTAGACCCACGGCTTGCATCATCTGTAGTTTTGAAGAGATTGCAGAGCTCGTCTTAAAGAATTCAGCGGCTTCGTCAACGCTCATCTGTAGAACGTCTCCGATGGATTTCCCATGCCAAAGAGCGCTTAAGGTTTCTTCATTGAAGCGTTTGCCGCGACAGACTTCACATTGTTGCTGCATATTCGGCAGAAAGTTCATCCCAACCGTGACTTGCCCCTGCCCCGAGCAGACAGGACACCGTCCTTCTTCCACATTAAAGGAGAAGCGAGAAATTCCCCATCCATGTTCTTTTGCGGTGTTTGTTTCGGCAAAAAGTGTCCGAATGGGCGTGAGAAGCCCTACGTAGGTTGCAGGGCATGAGGAGCTTGTTTTTCCGATGGGGGCTTGATTGACTTCAAGTACCCGTTTGATGTTTTTACATCCCGTGAAAGATGCATTGCCGTAAAGACTGCGGGGGACTCTTTTTGTCTTTCCTGAGCTAAGAACAGATTGAAGTCCAACAAGAAGAACATCGCAGGCAAGGGTAGACTTTCCCGATCCCGAGACACCCGTGAGGGCGATGAGTTTTCCAAGCGGAAGGCGAACGGAGAAATCCTTGAGGTTATGCATCGAGACCTCACGAACCGTTAGATATTCCTCTTTTTCTTTAGCTGGGTGCCGCGGAATTCCAGTGTGCGGCATTGGATGCGAGAGGAACTGTCCTGTGACGCTTTCTGGCTTCTCAGAGATTTCTTTGAGTGTTCCTTCGGCAATCAGCGTGCCGCCCTCACGGCCAGCTCCAGGACCAATATCAATCAGGTGGTCAGCCCTTCGAATCATCTCTTCATCGTGTTCAACAACAATCACCGTGTTTCCTTTGTCTTTCAGGGCAACAAGACTCGTGATGAGACGTTCATTGTCACGCGCGTGTAGGCCAATTGTTGGTTCATCGAGAACGTAACAAACGCCTTGGAGGTTGTTTCCAAGTTGAGAAGCAAGGCGGATACGCTGTGCTTCACCTCCTGAGAGAGTCGGAGCGGAACGGTCCAAGGCAAGGTAGCCGAGGCCAACGTCTTTGAGAAAACGTAGCCTGGAAATGACCTCTTTAAGGGGCGCCTCTCCAATGGCTTTGTTACGGCCATGAAGTTCAATGCTAGTGAGCTTATCTAAAGCCGCATCCACGGGAAGTGCTGTCAAATCACAAATGCTCATTGACTCAAAACGGACAGCGCGCGCAACGGCATTTAATCGCTTACCGTTGCAAGCAGGACAGAGGTCATCGGGACTGTGGGGAAGGTAGTTTCCATTCTCATCGAATCGCGTGACAAAGAAACTGTCGCCCGTTCCATAACACGTTGGGCACCAGCCGATGCGACTATTGTAGGAAAAGAGTCTTGGGTCGGGCTCGGGGAAACTGCGTCCGCAGAGAGGGCAGGCGCGTTTTGAAGAATAGGTAATCTTTTGGGGTTTTCCTTTTGCTACCCCAAGAGCATATGTTCCAAGGAGTACCGAGAGAACACCTTCCCCGAGTTTGAGCGCTTTTGCAATTGCACTACGCAACGCTTCCTCAGAGCGAGAAGTGATGCGAAGCGTTGCAACAGGAGATTCAATTGTATGATCGGAATAACGACTCAAAAGGGGGAAATTTTTCGTACTTTTCCATTCCCCATCGACGCGTAAACGCTCAATACCGTCTGCAAAAGCACGCCTAGCGACGTCTCCGTATGTCCCCTTTCTTGCGGTCACGATTGGTGCTGTGATTGTCACAATCTTTTCCTTGTGCTCACGCAGTAGGTCAGAGAAAATAGACTCTGCGCTCTGCGGTTCAACAGGAACATTGCAATGCGGGCAGTACTGCACTCCGAGTTTTACATAGATAAGGCGTAGATACTGCTGAATCTCTGTCATCGTTGCTACGGTTGACTTAGATCCGCCCTGACTTGTACGTTGTTCAATGGCAACCGTTGGTGCAATGCCGATAACACGGTCAACATCGGGTTTTGCTCCAGGTTGCACAATCGAGCGAGCGTAGGCATTGAGGCTTTCTAGGTAGCGACGTTGCCCCTCGGCAAAGACAACGCCAAAGGCAAGCGTGGATTTGCCAGAACCAGAGACGCCAGTTACAACAGAGAGTTTTTTCTTCGGGATGACGACATCGATGTCTTTTAAGTTGTTTTCTCTTGCGCCGAAAATTCCAAGATCTCCCCGTTTTGCATTGCGCCAAACAGACTGTAGCGATCGTCCCACTTCCCTTTGGGGTTTCTGAGACGTCGCAAAAAGACCAGTCATCGTGGCTTTGGGATCGGTGCGTGTTTTGCGATAGGCGGCTAAGGCAAGACCTGTCCAGGTTTTTCCTTGGGCAATTTCGTCTGGTGTTCCCGTGGCAACAATTTCTCCGCCTTTGTCTCCTCCGTCTGGACCAAGGTCAACAATCCAATCGCTTGCGTCGATAACATCGAGATTGTGTTCAATGAGAATGACAGTGGCACCCGCAGAAACAAGACGACGCAGTGCAGCAAGGAGTTTTGAGATGTCATCAAAATGTAACCCCGTTGTTGGCTCATCGAGAATGTAGAGGTGACCCGCTACGGAGAGCATCGACTTTGTCCCAGCGAGTGTTTCCGCTAGTTTGATGCGTTGTGCTTCGCCTCCTGAGAGCGTGGCTATGGGTTGCCCGAGTTTTATGTAGTCGAGGCCAACGTCCTTAAGTGGCTTTAATGTGCGGCAGATTTCCCGATTGTCTTTAAAGTAATCAAGCGCCTCTGAGACAGTCATATCTAGGACGTCGGCAATGGAGAGCTCCTTCTTGCCGTCAAGATTAATTGTCACTTCGAGAATTTCTGGCCTGTAGCGTTTCCCATTGCAGGTTTCGCACCTTAGGTAGACGTCGCTCATAAACTGCATCTCAACGTGTTCAAAACCAGAACCCTGGCAACTTGGGCACTGTCCGAGGACGGAGTTGAAACTAAAGTGTCCTGTCGAGTAATGCCGTTCTCGGGATTCTTTGGTTGATGCGAAAATGAGGCGAATTGGGTCGAAGGCCCCAACGTAAAGAGCAGGTGTCGAGCGAGCCGTCTTTGTGATGGCGCTTTGGTCAATGATGTGAACATTGGCAAGATTTTCTTGCCCTGTCATCTCCGAGAAGGTAACCGCGTCGGCAGGTCTCCCAAAGTAGCGTTCGAGTGCTGCGAAAAGAGCGTCAACAATGAGAGAAGATTTCCCAGAGCCCGAGACGCCTGTCACAGTTGTTAAGTAGCCCAATGGAAAGCGAGCATCGATGTCTTTGAGGTTGTGGATGCGCACTCCCTTCATTTCGAGCCAAGAGGTTTTTGCGTTTGGCACTCGATGTGTAAGAGCCGTGGAAACGCTAAGCCTACCGCTTAGATAAAGGCCCGTGAGAGTCTCTGCTTCGCGTAGTTTCGAAGGCGTTCCATCAAAGACAATCCTCCCGCCTTTTTCTCCAGCCCCTGGTCCCATGTCAACGATACGGTCTGCAGCAAGCATAACTTGCGGGTCGTGTTCTACGACAACGAGGGTATTACCCACGTCTCTTAGACGACGGAGAATCCCATCGACTCTATCCATGTCTCTTGGGTGTAGACCAACAGAAGGCTCATCGAGAACAAAGAGCGTATCAACAAGGTTCGTTCCTAGGGCAGTCGTGAGATTGACGCGTTGGATTTCTCCTCCAGAGAGTGTTCGGCTCTGTCTATCGAGTGTGAGGTAGTCCAATCCCACATCAATGAGATATCCGAGACGCGTGCGAATTTGCCCGATAACAACTTTTCCTGGCTCGTCGGTTACCTCTTGAGCATAGAGGTTAAAAAACCGTACAAGATTCGAGATGGGAAGAAGCATGAGATCGTGCAGGGTAAGTCCTGGGAGGCTATCTATGCGTTTGGCAATCCCTGGGTTTGCAGCCGAGAGAAAGCGTTTTCTAGCTCCAAGGCCCGCATCGGCCGCCGCTCGGCTTCCTAGGCGCCAAAGGAGGGCATCTGGTTTTACGCGCGCTCCTCCACAATCGGGGCAAATTTGGTATGTCCGATATCGCGAGAGAAAGACACGCACGGGCATGCTGTAAGTCTTTCCTTCCAAATAGTCAAAAAAGCGTCGAATCCCATACCAATAGTCCGAGCAATTCTTCCTCGAGTCTTCGTCGCCATTGACAATCCAATTTTTCTGGTGCTCCTGTAGGTCGCAGTAAGGTGTGGAAGTTGAAACACGCCGCAAACGCGCTACGCGAAGTAAATCGTCAAGACACTGCTCATAGGCCCGACCCCTTGCCCAGGGTTTAATGCATCCCTCTTCAAGGCTTAAGTGTGGGTTCGGGATAATGAGGTCGATATCAAAGCCTATGGTACGACCGAAGCCATGGCAGGTGGGGCAGGCGCCAACTGCCGAGTTAAAACTAAAAGTTGCAGAATTTGGCTTCGAATAAGAAATGCCACATTGCGCGCAGGTAAGGCCGGTGGCATAGGGCCAAACGGCCTCAGAGCCATCTTCGGCAATTGCATGGACGGTAAATTTCCCAGCACAACTGCCCTTAGCAGTTTTGAGCGCAGTTTCAATCGCTTCAATGCCACGGGAGGCTTCTGCTTTAGAAGCACGGAAGCGATCTGCAACAACAGAAAGAACGGTTCCCTCGCGCGTTTTACGTTCAGCGTGAATTCGCGTGAAGCCCTGAGCGGCAAGGTTTGTAATTGCCAATTCAGAAGAGATTTTCTTGGGAACAAGAACATCAAAGGTGAAAACGAGTCTCGGATCTCCACTTAAAGCGGCTCTCTTTACGATGTCTTCCCACATCGTTGCAGGCGTTTTCTCTGTGACGGCTTCTCCGCAGTTGCGGCAAAAGAGTCTGCCTTCACGAGAAAAGAGTAACTTGAAGTAGTCAGCAAGTTCTGTCATTGTCCCTACCGTGGAGCGAGACGTACGCACAGAGTTACTCTGATTGATGGCGATGGCAGGGGGGACGCCTTTAATACTGTCGACAGCGGGTTGATCGCAGCGATCTAAGAATTGTCTAGCGTAAGAACTAAATGTCTCAACATAGCGACGCTGTCCTTCGGCGTAAAGCGTGTCGAAAGCAAGAGAGCTTTTCCCTGAACCCGAAGGTCCTGTGATGACGGTCCAGGTGTTGGGCTCGATGTCAAGATCGATATTTTTTAAATTGTTTTGCCGCGCACCGCGAATAGAGATTTTTTCAATTTGCGTCGATTTCATAGGACTAGAGTCCAGGTTTTGCCCAGCACGGGCAACTTTCTTGGTAAATTCGCCTGTCAGAAATCCTCAGCGCCGTAAGGGCGCCGCCCCACAAGCAGCCTGTGTCAACGGCTAAGGTGTTGGGTCGCAAGACAAGCCCTAACATGGACCAGTGGCCGAAGCAAATGGGTTTCTTTATGCACCGAGGCGCTTCAAACCAAGGTAGGTAACCAGCGGGCATTTTCGCTAGTCCCTCTTTAATGTCAAAGTCAGGAGTTAAATCGGGTTTTAAAAAGCGCATTCTTGTGAAGATATTCAGAATACCGCGAAGCCGAGCAGGCCCCGTTAGGTCATCCCTAAAAATATCTCCGCCGTACATCTGTTGCAGGTAGTCTTTCCAATGCTCTCCAGAAAGAATCGCTTCGGCTTCTTTTGCTAGCGCGAGGGATTTTTCTAGCGTCCACTGCGGAGCAATGCCTGCGTGAACGAAAATTACTTCATCTGTTTCGATTAAAAGAGGCTGTCTGCGAAGCCAGTTGAGAAGCTCTTCTCGGTCTTCTGCTTGAAGAATGTCTCCAAGGGTATCTTTTTTCGGCGATGCTTTTCCCATTGCAGCAAGTGCGAGAAGGTGTAAGTCGTGGTTACCAAGAAGAGTCCTTGCCTTGTCTTTTTCTACTAAGCTTTTAATGAGACGAAGCGTTTCCAATGACTGAGGCCCGCGATTTACAAGATCTCCTAAGAAAATGAGTTCTGCTTCCGCAGGAAGTTGTTCTAGGAGTTCGCAAAGACTTTCGTAGCAACCTTGGATGTCACCAATTGCAATGAGATTTGTCCGCATAATCGAGCGTTATCTAGATTCTTTAAGCCCCGCAAAAGCAAAACCGATTTTTCTTTCCACGGGGATGTTAAACTGACTTGTGTGAGAGACTATTTTTTTTCAGGGTCAATCATTCATTGTATCTGAGTAGGTTCAGTTTTAGGGCAGAGTTTGATGAAAACAGTTCGTAAGGTTGTGTTTCCTGTCGCGGGCCTAGGGACGCGGTTTCTTCCAGCAACAAAAGCAATGCCAAAAGAGATGCTTCCCGTTGTTGACAAGCCTTTGATTCAATATGCTGTAGAAGAGGCAGCAAGAGCGGGCATTACCGAGATGATTTTTATCACTGGTAAGACAAAACGCTCGATAGAAGATCACTTTGACCACAACGGGGAACTCGAGAGCGAACTCGCGCAGAAGGGGAAAGAAGATCTCTTAAAAATCGTCCAAGAAATTGCACCTTCTGGCGTGCACTTTATCTACATTCGGCAACCTGCTCCCTTGGGGCTTGGCCACGCTGTGTTGTGTGCGGAGCCCGTCGTTGGAGACGATCCATTCGGCGTGATTCTCGCAGACGACTTAATAGATGCCCCTTGTCCCGTTTTGGGACAACTCATTGAGGCGCGTAGTAGGGTCGCAGGAGGCAATGTACTAGCTGTCCGAGACGTGGATGCTTCGGAAACGCGTAAGTACGGTATTGTGGGTGTCGACAATGAAAAGGACGCCACAAGTCGTGTGCGGACTATCGTGGAAAAGCCTGCGCCAGAGAAGGCTCCATCGCACTTAGCTGTTATTGGGCGGTATGTGCTCGAGCCAGAGATTTTCGATGCGCTTCGTAAAGTACAAAAAGGTGCTGGTGGAGAAATTCAGTTAACCGATGCCATTGCCTCGACGCTCGGTAGCATCCCGACTTACTCGCATCGCTTTAACGGTATTCGTTTTGACTGTGGCGATAAGCAAGGGTTCCTTGATGCGACGGTGCACTATGCGCGACAGGCTGGATACAGAATTTCCTAGCCGCGGATTTTTTTCAAAAGTGCTGTGGTTGACCGCTGATGCTCAAAAGCAACAGTGACGGTCTTTGCGCCCCAAGTCGCAACAAGTTTTGCTTCAGGAAGATCTTCAATGCGATAGTCGCCGCCTTTCACATAGATGTCAGGGTGAGCGGCTTCAATGACGCGAAGTGGTACTTTATCTTCGAAGATTACGACCAAATCCACACTCTCAAGCGCAGCAAGGATTGCGGCGCGATCAGCTTGCGTGTTGATGGGCCGGTCGTCTCCTTTGCCAAGTAGACGCACGGAAGCATCCGAATTAAGCGCCACGACAAGGCTCGCTCCGAGAGCTCTTGCCTGTGCAAGATAGGTGACGTGTCCGCGGTGCAAGACATCAAAGACACCGTTTGTCATTACGACAGGGTGAGCGAGGGCGGCGGCGCGTTCTTTAAGTTGAGAAAACGCAACAATCTTGTTCTCAAAAGCGGGAGTTGGAAGGTGTTCTGCCATGAAAATTGTCCTTTTAAGACGCATTTTACGGAAGAAGATGAGACTTTCGGCTTGATTTTTTCAAATTGACGCTATATAGTTCCGACTCCTTTGGGGGTTTAGCTCAGCTGGGAGAGCGCTTGCATGGCATGCAAGAGGTCAGCGGTTCGATCCCGCTAACCTCCACCAAAATTAAGGTCCCTATCGTCTAGAGGCCTAGGACACAACCCTTTCACGGTTGGTACAGCGGTTCGAATCCGCTTAGGGACGCCAAACGTCGAAGAAACCGGAGCCTATCGGTCTTCGGTTTTTTTATGGCTGAAAAAAGAAGTAGGCAAGGTGCCGCGAGTCGCAGTTTGGCTTGGCAAAAAGAATCTCTTAGTTACAAAGACAATAGAGAAAATTCAAAACAAAGGAAGAAGGCATGGATAGCAAGCCCTTTGATCGTTTTAATGACAAGCCTCCGCGCCGCGAGCAACGCAAGGGCGGATTTGGTCACTTTGACAGACGCGATGACCGCTTTAGCGACAAGCCGCGTCGTTTCTCCGAAGAGTCTCGATTTGAAGATCGCGGTCCGCGTGAGGATCGCTTTGGAGATCGCCCAAGACGCTTTGAGGATCGTCACAGCCGTTTTGATGGCGGCTCTGAATCTCGCCGCTACGAGGATAGAGGATCTCGCTTTAATCGTCCTGCGAGAAGAGATTTCGGCACACAGTCAGGCCCTCGGGCGCACGCCTTTGAGAAGCGCCGTCACACGGATTACGCAGCCTTTGTTAAGACCGCTACCGTAAGACTTGACCCCGATGTTGCAGAGGCTTTCCATTCCTCTGAAGCAGTTAATGCAGCCTTGCGTGCTCTTATCGCAGCCGCAGCTCAGATTACGCCAAAGACAGAAGCGGCAGAAGAAAAGAAGGTAGAAGAGACTTCGGAAGCCGCTAGCGATGAGGTTAGCGAAGAGGCCGAACCCCTCGAAGAAGCCACAGAGGAAAAGTCCGAGTCATAGAGCGGACAAATACAAGGTTTTGTGAGTGCTAGGTACTGCTCCGCAGTATTTAGTGCTCCAAGAAAGGGAAAAAGGAGCAAGGCAAAGCATCTTCGGTGTTGTTTTCTCAAGATTTTTCGATTGACAACCCTGAATGCACATGCCATAATGCGCACCTTTCCACGCAAGTGAGAAACACGCGAACGCCTTTGAAGCGTTCGTCTTTCTTAGAACAAAAAGGCTTTGTCTACCGAACGAAAAGTTTGGGCGCAAGGCGATGCGAGGTTTTTTAACATGTATGCAATTGTCAAAACCGGCGGCAAGCAATATCGCGTGAGCGTCGGTGAAACAGTGAAAGTCGAGACAATCAGTGCCGATGTCGGCGCTCAGGTCGTTCTCAGTGAAGTTCTTGCAGTAAGCGATGATGCTGGCCTTAAGGTCGGTGCTCCTCTTGTTGAGGGTGCAGCGGTTACTGCGACGGTCGTCAGTCACGGCCGTGCCGATAAGGTTCGAATCTTTAAGTTCCGTCGTCGTAAGCACTCGATGAAGAGCGCTGGGCATCGTCAGAACTACACAGAGCTCAAGATCGACGAGATCAAGGTGGCTTAATTTTTGAACGTTAGCTAAGAGGACAAGACAAAATGGCTCATAAGAAAGGTGGCGGTTCAACCCGCAACGGTCGCGATTCCCAGGCTCAACGTTTGGGCGTCAAGGTTTTTGGTAATGCGATGGTCAGCGCCGGTAGCATCATTGTTCGCCAGCGCGGTACACAGTTCCATCCCGGTGACAACGTCGGTATGGGACGTGACCACACGCTTTTTGCGAAGGTTGACGGTACAGTCGCTTTCGAAATTAAAGGCAAGTTGAACCATCAGATTGTGAAGGTTATCCCGGCGGCGGTTTAATTTCCGCGCGACGATTTCCTCACAAAATCCGTAAAGCCCCGCGCGTTTGTTCCGCTTTATGCGTGAAACAAAAACGACACGGGGCTTTTTCTGTCTTAAAGAAAAGGTGTCGACGTGAAGTTCGTTGATGAAGCGAGAATCGAAGTTCAGGGCGGTAACGGTGGTAACGGTGCCGCAAGTTTCCGGCGTGAGAAATTTATCCCGAAGGGAGGCCCCGATGGCGGAGATGGTGGTCGTGGTGGCTCGGTTTATGCCCTAGCTGACCGCAACCTTAATACGCTTATTGATTATCGCTATGCCAGAAAGTTTTTTGCGAAAAACGGCGAAAACGGCAGAGGCGCAGATTGTTTTGGTGCAGGGGCAGATGACATCATTCTTCGCGTCCCTGTGGGAACGCTTATTGTCGATGAGACCACTGGAGAGACGGTCGCGGATTTGACAAAACACGGCGAGAAGGCGCTTCTTGCTCAGGGCGGAAAGGGCGGCCTCGGTAATCTTCACTTTAAATCGAGCACGAACCGTGCACCACGTCAGGCTACAAAAGGAGAGGCGGGACAATACCGGACTCTTCATCTTGAACTGAAGGTTTTGGCGGATGTTGGTCTATTGGGGATGCCAAACGCGGGAAAGTCCACATTTATCACTGCGGTTTCGAATGCGCGACCGAAGGTGGCGGACTATCCCTTTACGACACTTGTGCCACATTTGGGCGTTGTTAGAGTGGGTAGCGAGCAGAGTTTTGTTCTCGCGGATATCCCAGGCTTAGTAGAAGGGGCAAGTGAAGGCGCTGGTTTAGGGCATCTTTTCCTGCGACATCTCTCGCGCACGAGCCTACTTTTACATGTGATTGATTGCGCGCCACTGGATGAATCTATTGATCCGGCTGTGCAGGCGAAGGCTCTTGTCCGAGAACTGGAAAAATACAACCCAGAGCTTGCGAAAAAGCCCCGTTGGATTGTCCTCAATAAGATAGACCTCTTAAATGAGGAAGAAAAAGCTAGGCGTATTGCTCGACTCAAAAGGGAATTGGCTTCTAATGGTCGCCCCTTCTTTGCCATTAGCGCAGCAACGCATGAGGGAACAGAAGAACTTATAAAGGCCATCGCAACAGATTTGGATTTGGCACGCAAAAAGCTTGAGGAAGAGACCGTCACCGCAGAGGAAGATGTTCGTTTCTCTGCAGCTGACTCAGATTCCGAACTAGGGAAGTGAAGGTGATGACAGAGTCTGTTTTAAAGAATGCAAGACGCATTGTTGTAAAGGTAGGGAGTGCCCTTGTTACCAATGATGGACGGGGGCTAGACAGAACTGCGATTGCCAATTGGGCTCGTCAAATTTCTTCCTTGCAAAAAGGGGGAAAAGAGGTAATTTTTGTTAGTTCTGGCGCAATTGCAGAAGGCGTACTGCGGCTTGGTTGGCAAAAGAGACCGAGTGCAGTTTCTCAACTGCAGGCCGCTGCTGCCGTTGGACAGATGGGTCTTGTGCAAGCTTATGAGGAGAATTTTTCTTCTTACGGAGTAAAGACAGCGCAGATTCTTCTTACGCATGCGGATCTTGCCGATCGCGAGCGCTACCTCAATGCTAGAGCGACTCTCACGGAACTTACTGCCCTTGGCGTTGTTCCTGTTATCAACGAAAACGACACGGTTGTCACAGACGAAATTAAGGTCGGGGATAATGACACGTTAGGCGCTTTGGTCACAAATCTTGTCTTAGCCGACGTTCTTGTCATTCTCACGGATCAAAAAGGACTCTACACAGCTGATCCTAGGAAAGATCCTACGGCAACTTTTGTTTCTCACGCACGCGCAGGAGACCCTGCGCTAGAGAAGATGGCAGGAGGCGCGGCAAGTGCTCTCTCTAAGGGCGGAATGATCACAAAGATTCTTGCCGCTAAGAGGGCCGCTCGATCGGGCGCTGCCACAATCATTGTCTCGGGCAGAGAAAAAGATGTCTTGATGCGCATGGCCGCAGGGGAGACAATCGGAACGGAACTTTTAAGCGATGCCGAACCGATGCACGCTCGGGAAAAATGGATTGCCGACCACCTGCGTAGCGATGGCGCCATTAGCGTTGACGCGGGAGCTGCAAAAGCCATTTGTGAACGGAATACGAGCTTACTTCCTGTGGGCATTACAGCGGTTCACGGTGAGTTTTTAAGAGGAGACGTTGTTTCGTGCTTAAACCCAGAGGGAGAAGAGATTGCCCGCGGCATTGTGAACTATTCCTCAGGAGAGGTTCGCCAAATTTCTGGTGTTCAGTCCGAGAAGGTTAGTGCGATTTTGGGTTTTGTAGCACACCCAGAGGTCATTCATAAAGACAACCTCACTCTCATTCGATAGTGCCGATGTTTCTTTGTAGTGGCCCCTTTGCTATGACAGACACGCATCTTCCTGAAATGACACTCCGAGGCGTTATCCTCGGAGCCCTCATCACGGTTGTTTTTACAGCTTCGAATGTTTACCTTGGCCTTAAAGTCGGTATGACTTTTGGCACTTCGATTCCAGCAGCAGTGATATCGATGGCACTTTTGCGTTTGTGTGCGCATTCCAATATTTTGGAAAACAACATGGTGCAGACGCAGGCAAGCGCTGCAGGAACTCTTTCAACGGTTATCTTCATTGTTCCTGCATTAATTATGCTGGGATACTGGCAATCTTTTGAGCTCTGGCAAACCTTATTGCTTTGTGTCTTTGGAGGCTTCTTAGGTGTGCTTTTTACCATCCCCCTTCGGCGCACAATGATTATTGAATCTGATTTGCCTTATCCAGAAGGGCGAGCAGCGGCGGAAATTCTCAAAGCTGGAAGTGCACGCCCTGGAGAGGATGCCAGTCAAAATAAAGATACGGGTCTAAAAGAAATCGTTACTGGAGCAGGAATCTCAGGGGCATTTTCGCTTTTCTCCAGTGGCTTCCATGTCTTTGCAGGCGGGTGGAGTTCTTTCTTTCTCCTAGGAGGAGGAACAGCGGCAACGGGACTCTCCTTTGCCTTCTCTTCCGCGGTTGTAGCCGCAGGTTATCTTATTGGTATCGCTAGCGGCATTTCGATGTTGGTGGGAGCGGCCCTCGCTTGGTGCGGGTTTGTTCCATACCTTACAAGCCTTGCGGGCAGCATGGGAGAGGCAACAGTTGCGGATTTCGCGATGGGCATTTGGGCTTCAAAAGTTCGGCTTGTCGGGGTTGGGGCAATTGGTATTGCAGCAATCTGGACGCTTATCGTTTTAAGTAAGTCTGTTTCGAGTGGTTTAAGAGGGATGTTCTCGAGTGCAGTTAAGGCAAATAAGACCCAAGAGGTTGCAAGAAAGGATTTAAACCTCTCTCCTAAGGCTTGCATTGTTGTGTTTGGAATTTCTGTCGTGGGATTGCTTTTTGTCTTTTACGATTTTGTAAAAGATGTGGGTTTATCTCCCGCTACAACAGTTGTATTTGTTATTGTGGGTTTGGTTTTAGCTGTAGTCGTGGGTTTTCTTGTTGCCTCGGCCTGTGCCTATATGGCAGGTCTTTTGGGCTCCTCATCAAGCCCAATTTCTGGCATCACAATCCTGGGTGTGCTGATTTCTGCTTTGACGGTTCTCGCAGTGAGTAAGGCGTTTGATCTTCTTAGTTTGGAAGGGGGCATGCAGTTTGCAACGGCCTATGCCATTTTTATCGCCTCTGTCATTACCGCAGTTGCCTGTGTTTCTAATGACAATATGCAGGATTTAAAGACAGGTCAACTCGTAGAGGCCACTCCGTGGTGCCAACAAATTGCCTTAATGATTGGCTGTGTCTCAGGCGCTATCGTTATCGCTCCTGTGATGAATCTCCTTTTTGAAGCCTATGGCTTTGTTGGAGCTATGCCCCGGGAGGGAATGGATGTCGCAGCCGCCCTTTCTGCGCCGCAGGCAACGCTCATGACGATAATTTCACGTGGGATCTTTCAAGGAACGCTTGATTGGACATATATCCTAATTGGCATTGCCATTGGTGTTGTGGCTATCTCGGTTGATGAGATGCTAAAGCGCTCGAAGACAGGGCTGTCCTTATCACCTCTTGCGATTGGGTTTGGAATTTATCTCCCTGCGGGAATTATTTTGGCGGTTGCTACGGGAGCGATAATCAGTTGGCTTGTCCGTCGCTACACGAAGCAACATGCAACAGAAGAGGGACAAAAGAAGAGCGAACACAGAGGGGTACTTTTTGCCTCAGGCCTTATCGTAGGCGAGAGCATGATTGGCGTTCTAATTGCGTTTGTCGTTGTTTTCTCTGTCTCGACAGGAGGAGGGTCCGATCCCCTTGGTCTAGTGGGCCCGCAGTTTGCTCCTGTGGCAGAGGTCCTAGGCCTTATCGCGTTCCTATCCGTTCTCGCAGTATTCGTGAGGCGGGTTCTCTCGGCTGCAAAAGCGTAGGGGAAAGCGGGTAACGCCCCGTGAGGCGCTAAGACCCACCGCTGTAGCCGTTTTGTCTCCACGCTTCAAAGACCGTGATAGCGACAGCGTTACTTAAGTTAAGAGATCGGTTACCAGGCACCATAGGAAGTCTTATGCGTTGCTCTGCGGGAAAACTATTGCGGATTTCATCCGGGAGGCCGTGTCCTTCACTACCGAAAATCAGCCAGTCGCCTGGGAGAAATTTCGCAGTTGAAAAGATGCTCGATCCTTTGGTTGTCATTGCAAACATCCGCTCACGGTTGGGGTTTGCCTCCTCTAAGAAAGCTTCCCAACTTTTATGCACAGTCATCGTTGTCATCTCGTGGTAGTCGAGACCTGCGCGAATGAGATGCTTGTCGTCGACGCTGAAACCTAGCGGTTCGACGAGATGAAGTTTGCAACCTGTGTTGGCGCAAAGACGAATGATATTTCCCGTGTTTGGCGGGATCTCGGGATAAACAAGAACAACGTTAAACATCGATAGTTTCTTTGTGAGTACTTGATGAAGGAGAGGCCGAGAGCATACTCTCGCGCATTTTTGCTAAGGCCTTTTTCTCAATTTGACGGACGCGTTCGGAGGAGACTCCGAGTTCTTCGGCAAGTTCCTGCAAGGTCATGGGTGTTGTGTTTCCGTTGTCATCTTCTGCAAGCCAGCGGGCTTCGATAACACGACGGGAGCGTGCATCCAAAGAGGCAAGAGCTTCTTTGAGTTTTGCTTTAGTGTGAGATTCTGTGTCTTTTTGTTCCACTTCTTCAAGTGGAGTGGGTTCGTCGCTTGCAAGATAGTCAGCAGGAGCAAAGTTCGAGTCTTCGTCTTCTGAGTCAGAGCCTTCCATGGAGAGGTCCGCACCTCCCATGCGTTGTTCCATCTCAAAGACTTCCTCTGGTTTTACATCGAGGGTTTTGGCAATCTCATCGGCTTGTGTCGCCGTAAGCGACTTATCATCGGGCTTCATTTGCCTTAAGTTAAAGAAGAGCTTTCGCTGATTCTTCGTTGTCGCAACTTTCACTAGGCGCCAATTACGCACGACGTAATCTTGAATTTCTGCCCGAATCCAGTGAACGGCAAAACTCATCAGACGAACACCCTTATCGGGGTCGTAGTGCTTTACCGCTTTCATAAGTCCAATGTTTCCTTCTTGGATTAAGTCTGCGTGAGGGAGGCCATAGCCCAAATAGCCGCGCGCCACGGAGACAACAAGTCTTAGGTGGCTAAGAATAAGTTTTTGCGCTGCAGAGAGATCATTCTCATCGCGAAGCTTTACAGCAAGACTATGTTCTTCTTCCGCAGTAAGGACAGGAGCAGAGTTTGCCGCCCGAATGTAAGCATCAATATCTCCAAGACTCGGAGGCAAGAGAGCAGGTACGTTTGCACGATAGGGTACAAGCGCATCGCAGGAGGAGGCTTTTTTAGCCTTGCTCTCTAGTGGGCGGTCTTTGAGAATCTCTTCGGAACTCATGATGAGTGTACTCTATCACGGCTACAGAGTAGCGGTGCGGTACAAAATAAAGAAAATCGTATCAGAGTGTACTTCCCTTACGTAAGGCCTCTGAGGCAGCTAAGGCACCGACAATGGACCCTAAGAAAGCGGCTCCAAGGACGTAAGCTGCGCAGTAGATGAGTGCAGGCATCGTAGGTTGCAAAGTAATCGAATATAGAGAAGCAAAGTTCTCTAGTGGCTTTGCTAGAAGATCGATACCAAGCTTTGTCACACCAAGACTTATGAGCGCGGCGCACCCAAGCGTGATAAATCCACGCCAAATATAGGGTCGCTTAATGAAACTCGGATAAGCACCAAATAAATGCAATGCTCGAATCTCTGTCATCTGCGTCATCGTCGTGAGTCTTACAGAAGCCGCAATGACAAGAAGAACGAGGATACAGACGATAGAACCCAAAATACCAGCGCAAATTGTGACCGCTTTAACAAGCGCTCCCATGTGCACTGCCCACTTATCATCGTAAGCAACGGAATCGACCTCGGGAAGCTTTTCAATAGCGTTAGCGATTCCTTTGATCTGTGCGCTTGTTGCTGTTCCTTTGCAGGATGCAATCACGAGGTCGGGCAACGGGTTGGATTTAGCTCCCTTGGATTTAATACCGAGACTCGCGTTAACAGAGGCAAGGGCTTCTGCTTTTGTGATGATACGAACACTTTCGATTACAGGAGAAGAGGCAATCTTTTTTGCGAGAGCAGCAACAGTTTTCTCTCCCGCACTGCGTTGGGTAAAAACGGTAATTTCCGTAACTAGAGGAACGGAGGCAAGCGGTTGCGAGAGCGACCAAGCAAGTGTCCCAAGGAAAAATGGAATTGTCAGGGTAAAGCCCGCTAAGGCAAGAGCCAAGGAGAACTGACCGAAGGCTCCGAAAATTCCACGGCACGTACGAGAAAATGCCCAACGCCAAGCGGAAAAGATACTCATCTTTCTCCCTCCGCAGATTTCAGTTGAATGGGCCTACAGGCAATTGAACTTGGTGCAAGTTCAAGGTGAGAAGCCAAAATGATTGCAACCCCATATAGGGAGAACTCTCCTAAGAGGTCCATGAGGTACTGCGCGTTATCCACGTCGAGATTCGCTGCGGGTTCATCTGCAAGAATGAGAACAGGGTGATTAACCACTGCGCGCGCTAGGCAGACCTTCTGTCTTTCTCCTGCGGAAAGCTTTCTCGGAAGAAGACTTGCGAGTTTTTCGATTTTGCATCGGGCGAGAGCAGCCTGCGCTCTCTTTCTTGCTTCTCGGTAGGACTCTTCTGCGGCAATCGCGGGAAGCATGACGTTTTCTAAAACGGTGCAATCCTCTAAGAGAAGCCCTCCTTGGACCATGATTCCCATTGTGCGTCGCATCCAAAGACGTTGCTTGGCGCTGAAGTTGTTAATGAGTTCCCCGGCGACTCGCACTTCTCCTGAGGTGGGGGTGACAAGGCCTGCGATAAGACGAAGGGCGAGGGACTTCCCAGAACCTGTTGGACCGTGAAGGCAAACGAACTCGCCTCGCGTCACGTTGAAGTTTAGTGGCGGGATTGGGCGCACATCTGGAAATTCGCAGACGGCATTAACAAGTTCAACAAGCGGGGCGTTTATCACAGATTGCCTTCTTCATCGATTCCAAGGAGCGCATTCGCAAAATTATGCGCATTAAAGGGTTGCAGGTCGTCGATAGTTTCGCCAACTCCGACAAAGTAAATGGGAAGTTTTGCTTCTTTTCTTTCTTCGCAGATTGCAATGACGATTCCGCCTTTGGCAGATCCATCGAGTTTTGTGACGATAAGCCCCGTAAGAGGGCAGACTTCGTCAAAGGCCCGTACTTGGGCTAAGGCATTTTGTCCTGTTGTCCCGTCGACAACAAGGATGACTTCATGGGGAGCGCCCTCGAGAGATTTGTCTGCCGCGCGGCGGATACGACCGAGTTCTGCCATGAGGTGAGACTGCGTGGGAAGGCGACCTGCTGTGTCAACAATTACGACATCAACACCTCGGGCTCGTCCTGCTGCAATGGCATCAAAAGTTACGGCGGCAGGATCCCCGCCGTTCTGCGAAATGACATCAATCTTGTTGCGAATTCCCCAAACATCAAGTTGCTCGCGGGCAGCCGCGCGGAATGTATCTCCAGCCGCAAGGAGCACTGTCTTATCTTGAGAAGAAATCCAGCGGGCGATTTTTCCAATGGAGGTGGTTTTGCCAGCACCATTTACGCCGACCATCATGAGGACAAGAGGCTTATTCTTATCAAGGTTAAGGGGAGCTTCGGCCCCCTTGAGGCGGGAAGCGATTTCATCTCGAAGTGCAAGGCGAACTTCCTCAGGGGTGCGTAACCCTTTAAGAAGGACAGTATCGCGTAAACGCTTTAAGATATCCGTTGTCGCTCGCATGCCGATATCGGCTGCGATGAGAGAATCTTCGAGTTCTTCGAAGAAGTTTTCATCGACGACTGCACCAGAAAAAATTCCAGCCAAATGAACGCGAGAGCGTTCGAGACCTTGTTTTAAACGAGAAAAAAGACCCATTGATAGCGTAATAACAATGAAGAAGATAGCCCGAAGTCGGGAAAAAAATATCAGCGCAAGTTTAGCAACCCGAAAGAAATCAAGCGGTCTTGTGCGTATCGTAAGTGGAGCATTTCGTAGGACTCCTCTTAAAGTTATCGATTTAGAGGGTCTAAGACCGACGCCTAATCGAGTTCGAGAGACTTTTTTCGATTGGATTACGCATCTCATAGGGGGCTGTGAGGGGAAAGCCGTTTGTGACATGTTCTCTGGTAGTGGCGCCTTGGGGCTAGAAGCAGCAAGCCGGGGAGCGGCACGCGTTCTTTGCATTGAAAGAAATCGGGAAGCGGCTCGAACAATTGCAGAAGCGGTAACACGGTTAAACGCCGCAGATCGCATTGAAGTACTTTTGTCGGATGCGATGCAGAGGATGAAGTCAACGGAAGAAACCTTTGATTTGATTTTTATTGACCCACCGTTTGCTTCCGCACTGCAATGTGAGGCAGCTACGCTTGCAAGAAAGAGAATTCGCCCCGAGGGGCTTATCTGTATCGAGAGTGATAAAGAGATCACAGAAGAGCGTTTCGCGGAACTCGGATTGGCAGTTTTACGTCAGGGGCGAGCAGGAAATGAGTTCTATTTTGTCCTTAAGCCTGTTTTTCCGTAGAATATTCATTTCGCAATGAACACGAGGACGGCATGACCTGCGCGGTTTTCCCAGGAACGTTCGATCCGATGACCTTGGGTCATATGGATATTCTGCGACGAGCAACGCGGATTTTCGATCACGTTATTGTCGCAGTAGCCGAGAGTGCAGATAAGCACCCGTGGCTCTCGTTATCCGAGCGAGTCGCTTTGGCCCGTGAGTTAACGGCGGACTTCGAAGGGGTTCGTGTTGAAGGTTTTTGCGGTTTGTTGCGGGATTTTGTCCTCAAGGAAGGCGCACAGGTAGTTGTCCGCGGTGTGCGTCCACTTGGAGATTTTGCGGATGAGTATCGAATGGCGGGAATGAACCGTCAGTTGATGCCAGGGGTAGAGACCGTATTTATTACGGCCGATCCCAAGTTTCAATTCGTCAAGGGCTCTCTAGTTCGGGAGATTGTCAAAATGGGAGGCAGTGTGTCGGCCTTTTTAGCGCCGGCCGCGAGCAAAGCACTTGCGGCCAAGATTCACGACAACGTGAATCCTTCTTGAAATTCACCTCATTTTGATTTGCCTTTTATAAGAGAACACAAAAATGCAACCCTATGATGCACAATGGCTTTCCATTGTCCCCCCTATTGTCGCCATCAGCTTGGCGTTAATTACTAAGGAAGTTTTTTCCAGCCTTTTCATTGGTGTTTTGACCGGCACGTTGATTTATGCGTGTGGAACAGATGCCAATATCGTAATGGGCACCCTTGAGACTGCTTTTAAGTTAATGGGTACGAAGCTCGATTTCGACATTATTGTCTTCTGCTCACTATTGGGCGCTCTCGTTTACATTATGAATATGTCGGGCGGCACGCATGCTTACGGACGTTTGGCCGCAAAGGCGATTCGGTCTCGCAAGTCCGCCTTGTTTTCCACAAGCGGCCTTAGTTTGGCGATTTTTATCGACGACTACTTCAGTTGCCTTACGGTGGGTACCGTGATGCGTCCGATGACAGATCTCTACAAGGTTAGTCGCGAAAAGCTCGCTTATATCATCGATGCAACGGCAGCGCCCTTGTGCATCATCGCTCCAATTTCTTCTTGGGCTGCGGCGGTTGGTTCTTCTCTAAAGAGCACGGGCGCCTTCGATAATGAACTCGGAGCCTTTGTAGCCACGATTCCGTGGAACTTCTACGCATTGCTTTCCCTGCTGATGGTTTGGTTCCTGTGCTTTGGTAATCGCGATTTCGGACCGATGCGTAAGGCAGAGATTCTTGCCTTGCGTGGAGAAAATTCAAAGGGCGCTGTGCAGGAAGGCCAGGTTAAGGTCAATCCGCATGGAACTCCCTTGGATATGATTGTTCCGCTCCTTGCGTTGATTATCTTTGCAGTGATGGGACTTATGTATTCGGGTGGCTATTGGGGTACGGACGCGGCTTATCGCGGTTCTTTCCAAGCTGCTCTTGGTAATAGTTCTGCATCTCCCTCTCTCGTTTGGGCAAGCTTCGGAGCGCTCTGCGTAGCCTTTGTAATGTATGTGCCGCGTAAGCTTGTGAGCTTCACTGAATTTATGAATGGTATCGTTGAAGGCATCCGTCTGATGCTTCCTGCGAACATGATTCTGATTCTTGCTTGGACGCTATCGGGTGTTTGCCGTGATTTGCTTTGCACACCGCAGTTTGTGCAATCTATCGTTGTGAATTCCGGTATGAGTGCGATGCTTTTGCCGTTCTTTATCTTCATTATCGCCGCTTTCCTTTCCTTCTCGACTGGAACGGCTTGGGGAACGTTCGGTATCCTTATTCCTATTGTTGTCCCGATTATTGTTGCTGTGGATCCAGAGCTTACGACGGTTGCTCTTTCGGCAACGCTTGCGGGTTCTGTCTTCGGTGATCACTGCTCGCCGATTTCGGATACAACTATTTTGGCTTCTGCCGGAGCAGGGTGTAACCACATCGAACACGTGACAACACAGTTGCCTTATGCGCTTACTGTCGCATGCTGCGCTGCTGTGGGTTACCTTGTTGCAGGTATTACGGATGGGTCTCTCGTTTGTAGTCTTGGCGCTTCCGCCGCTTTGCTTATCGCTGTGATGCTATTCCTTCACGCGCGGTCTGCTAAGAGGGAGCCAGACGCGACTATCTAAAAAATAGATAGGAAAATTTTTCGTTGTCGGATTCGCTTGAAAGTCATCTCTTGCGAATCCGCCTCGAAAGAGGAATTAAGAATAAGTAGAATCAGGTTAAAACTCGTTTTTAAAGTAAACGCATGATTCTTCGTCGTAGTTTTCAAAGTGAACTCGCCAACAGTGCCGGCGGGGTTTTTACCGTAATCTTTTCGATCGTTTTGACGGTCGGATTGGTCGGCGTGTTGCATGAGACCGCAGGCGGAAACTACGACGCAACATCTATTTTCGAAATCACGGTCTACACGGGGCTTGCTAATTTAGCCCCGCTCATGACAGCTTCCCTTTTTATCGCCGTTTTAATTGTCCTCGTTCGTGCTTGGCAGGACAATGAGATGATTGTTTGGTTTAGTGCGGGAGGTCGTAGTCTTTTGGATTGGATTTTCCCCGTTGTGAAGTTCGTCTTTCCATTTGTCCTGATTATTGCCGCACTTTCTATTGTGGTGAGCCCTTGGGCAAAGGCGCAAATGGAACAGAGTGCTCGGGCTTTCGAGCAACGTGATGATGTTAGCCGCATTGCCCCAGGGCGTTTTATCGAAACAGATGGGGGAAGACGCGTCTTCTTTATCGAAGAGGTTTCCGAGGACGGCTCGCACGTTAAGAATGTCTTTATGAGTATTCGCGAGCCAGATAAGGAAATCATCGTTGAGGCTGAGTCAGGAGAAATTCGTCGTAATTCTTTAGGAGATCGCTATGCGGTTCTCTTAAACGGTCGTCGTTATGATTCGAGCACAAAGTCGGATGCTGCGTGGCGAGTCATTGAATTTAAAAGTTACGAAATTCGAATCGATGTTCGATCGGCGGCAATGGAAAGCTCTTCGGACGTAGATAAGGTTCCCATTTCAAGACTTGTCCAAATGCAATCTCCCAAGGCTCACGGACAAATGCTTTGGAGATTCTGCTGGCCTTTAGCCGCTTTGATTCTCCCTTTGATGGCAATTCCTCTTTCCTGCACGAATATTCGAGCAGGAAGGAACTTTAATTTAGTTGCGGCGGCTCTCGTCTTTATCCTATACCTCAACGCGGTTTCAATCGGTGTATCGCGCGTGAAGACGGAACGCCTTGATTGGGTGATGGGGCTTATCCTTATCAATGGGACATTTGTGTTCCTTACGGTACTGCTTTTTGTGCGGCGTGTGTGGATGCAGCGGTGGATTCCGCAATCTCTTGCAGGAATCCTACATCCGTCGAGCCATAAGGCAGTGGCAACGAAAGAAGACAAAACTAGAAAGGATCCCAAGCTATGAAGGTCATAACCCGACAGCTCACCAAAGAGATTCTTCTTGCCGCAGCCTTCGTTGCGTTCTCGCTTTTGGCGCTTTTTGCGTTTTTCGACGTCGCTGGCCAAAGCTCCCGAATTGGTACGCGCTATGACATCGACATGGCCCTGCAGTTTGCCTTCCTCAATTTGCCGCGAAGGTTCTATCAGGTGATGCCGATTGTGGCCCTTTTAAGTGGAATATATACGCTCTCACGCTGGGCTTCTGAGTCGCAATTTACGGTACTGAGAATCTCTGGGCTCTCGGCGCTACGTTTGGCAAAGATGCTTCTCGTTCCCGCAATTGTGATGATGGCTCTCACTTATGCAGTAGGTGAGTGGGTTGCCCCTTACACGGATAGAGCCTATACGGATTTAAGACGCGTGAATGTGTACAACACGAATCTAAAACGCATCCACGGTTTTGAGTCAGGTGTTTGGGTTAAAGACATTGTGAAAGACGCCGCTGGTAAGTCCCGACTTGTTCGCTTCGTTAATGTGGAAAGCCTCCTTGTGGGGGAAGATATGAAGACAGGGGGCTGGCGAGTCTTCGAATTCTCTGAGCCCGATGGAGCATTAGAGCGGATTATTCATGCAAAAAGTGGCGTGCATGTACCGGGTCGCGGTTGGCACCTTATCGATGCACAGGTTGAATCCTTCCCGAAAATCGACCGCAGTGAAGCGCCAATGATTGAGAAGGTCTCACTACGCCGAGGGGTAGACCTGATGCTTGAAAGTGAGATGAAGCCTGAGATTCTGGAAGTTTTAACCGTGAAGCCAGCGGCGATGGGGGTCTCTGAGTTGCACGACTACATCTCTCACTTAAAAGAGATGCATCAGACATCCGAGCGCTATGAAGTCGAATTTTGGAACCACCTTTTCTATCCCTTGGTCGTTCTTGTGATGCTTGCGGTGGCTATGCCTTTCGCTTATCTCAATGTGCGTTCTGGAGGAATGTCTCTGAAGGTTTTTGTTGGGCTAGTTATCGGTATCCTCTTTTACGGATTCGATAACGCATTCTCTTTTGCGGGCGTTGCAGGATTTCTCCCCGCCCCAGCGGTTCCTTTGGTGCCCGTTATTATCATGGCCCTTGCCACAGGCACGACGCTTTGGTTTGTTGAGCGTAGGTAAAGAGAGAGCCCCGTTTGAGAAGGGGGCTCTAAACATCTTCAAAGCAAAATTCTCTAGTGAGAAAGAATCTGAGAGAGGAACTTCTGCGCACGCTCTGAACGCGGGGCACTGAAGAATTCATCTTTGGGAACGTTCTCTAAGATTTCCCCTGCATCGACGAAGATGACGCGGTCTGCCACTTTCTTTGCAAATCCCATTTCGTGTGTGACAACCATCATCGTCATACCTTCACGGGCAAGTTGTACCATCACATCGAGTACTTCGTTAATCATCTCTGGGTCAAGCGCGGAGGTCGGTTCATCGAAAAGCATGCAGATGGGATCCATTGCCAAGGCGCGAGCAATGGCGACACGCTGTTGCTGACCGCCAGAGAGCTGTCCAGGGAATTTTTCCGCATGGGCAAGAAGCCCCACGCGATCTAGTAACTTAAGTCCGCGTTCCGTTGCTTCTTCACGATTGCGGTTTAAAACCTTCATCTGTGCTAGCCGCAAGTTATCAACGATAGAAAGGTGCGGGAACAGTTCAAAGTGCTGAAAGACCATTCCGACGTGGCTACGAAGTTTTGCAAGATTGGTTTTTGGGTCTCCAACACTTACGCCATTAACGAGAATTTCTCCCTGTTGAAATTCTTCAAGGCCGTTGACTGTCTTAATAAGAGTTGATTTTCCAGATCCCGATGGTCCGCAGACAACGACAACTTCGCCTTTCTCCACGTTCACCGAGCAGTTCTTGAGAACTTGGAAGTCGCCGTACCACTTACTTACGTTGCGGATTTCAATCATTGCCATGGTCAGTACACCTTCAAAAAAAAGAGAAGGAAACTGCTTTGCTGAAAATTCAGCTTGCAGAAAAAATGAGGGGGAAACGATAGCACGTGAAGGCCCTTGAGGTACAGCAAAGGCAAGGCAAAGATTGGCGCATCTTTATAAAACCCTGACAGAGATGCGACAAGATGAATGCACCAAAACGGTGCGCTCTGTGCACTTTTAAAGCAGGGTGTATTTGTTGGAGTCAAAAGAGGACGGTTTTTCTAGGTAGTACTAACTAGATTAGGAAAAAAGTGTGCGGTTTAAGAGCTGGCACGAAAGTTGCTTATATAAAACGTAGAGGGCTTTTTAAAGGCCCACGAACAGAAAACGAAACGCAAGAAAGAACACAAGCGCTGGAGAAAAACCATGTTTAAGAAAATCCTTCCTCTCGTCATCGCCGGATCGATGGCTCTTGCTGGAGCTGCGATGGCTAAAGACACTTTTGTCACAATTGGCACGGGTGGCATCACGGGTGTTTATTACCCGACAGGTGGCGCTCTTGCGAAGATTATTAACGCCAAGCGTAGCACTTATCACGTTCGCGCTAGCGTTGAGAGTACAGGTGGCAGTAAGTTCAACATCAACGCGATTGCCTCGGGCGACCTCGACTTTGGTGTTGCACAGGCAGATACGCAGTACATGGCCTATTTTGGTAAGGATGTTTGGAAAGACAAACCCGTTAAGAAACTTCGTGCTGTCTTTGCCTTAGCTCCTGAAGCGGTGACCTTTGTTGCTGCGGAAGATAGTGGCATCCGCAAGATCACAGATGTTAAGGGTAAGACCATTAACTTGGGCGACCCTGGTTCCGGTCAGCGCATTAACGCAATGGATATCTTTAGAACCGTTGGCGTTGTTCCTGGTAAGGACTTCAAGGACGAGAAGATTAAGCCTGCGGATGCTCCCCGTATTTTGCAAGATGGTCGTATCGATGGCTTCTTCTATACGGTTGGCCACCCGAATGGCAACATCAAGGAAGCTACTGCGGGTAAGCGTCAGTGCCGTATCGTCCCAATCACTGGTCTTGAGAAACTCCTAAGGGATGCTCCGTACTACTCGATGACAACAATCGATATGACGCAGTACCCCGATGCCACCAACAGCAAGGATGGCAAGGTTGAGACACTTGGCATGTTGGCCACTCTCGTTACCTCGGCGGATGTTCCAGATGATGTTGTCTATGCCATCACAAAAGAAGTCATGGAAAACATCGATGCCTTAAGAAAGTTGCATCCTGCCCTCGCAGGCCTTACGAAGAAGACGATGCTCGAAGGTCTCACGGCTCCGATTCACAATGGCGCATTGCGCTACTACAAGGAAGCTGGTCTCATTAAGTAAAAACGAAAGATAAAAGACCAATTTAAGGGTCGATTCCGAAGAAAAATCGGTATCGACCCCTCCTAGTCCTAAGAAGAGAAAAAAAGAAACAGGATTTGTTATGAGCGATACAGAAAAAATTGTCCTTCCCGACGATCACTACGGTAAAGAGGTTAAGAGAGACTCCAAATCGGACATTATCGGGGAATACCGACAGGAAGTGACCAAAGGCGATCACGGTCTTGTTGGCGACAAGTCAGGAATTTCTACAAAGATTACTTTCCTTGTGGCTCTGTGCTGGTCGCTCTTTCAGATGTCAACCGCAAGTTGGCTCTTGATTGACACACTCTACGTTAAGGCCTTCCACTTGGCTTTTGCTCTCGCGCTTGTGTATCTCAATCTGCCAGCGCTTAAAAATGCCTCCAAAGGGCGTTGGGATCTTCGCATTCTTCTTGCGATGAAGCGTGTGACAATCATTGATTGGCTAATTGGCATTATTGCTGTTGCTGCGGCACTTTATGTTTTCTTTGACTACGAGGGAATCGCAGAGCGTGCAGGGATGCCAAACGGAAACGACATCCTCGTTGGCTTAGTTCTTCTTATTACGCTCTTGGAAGCGACACGTCGTGTTTCAGGGCCTGCGCTTCCAGTGATTAGCCTATTCTTTATTGCCTACGTATTCTTTGGTCCCTATCTACCGGATCTTTTTGCATTTAAAGGCGTTTCTCTTTCTCGCTTTATTTCGCAGATTACGATGGATACGCAGGGCATTTACGGTGTCCCACTGCACGTTTCTGCAACGGTGGTTTTCCTCTTCGTTTTGTTTGGGACGATGTTGGATAGAGCAGGCGGTGGTGCCTTCTTTACCCGTATTGCAGTTTCTGGCCTCGGACAGTATCGCGGTGGTGCGGCAAAGGCCGCTGTGGCGGGTTCTGCCCTCTCTGGCATGGTTTCGGGTTCCTCAATCGCAAACGTTGTGACGACAGGCACATTCACAATTCCCTTGATGAAGCGCATTGGTTATACGGGAACAAAGGCTGCTGCTATTGAAGTGGCCTCTTCTGTGAACGGTCAGTTAGCGCCTCCCGTGATGGGCGCTGCGGCATTTATTATCGCCGAGTATGTGAATGTCCCTTATGTGGAAGTAGCAAAGGCTGCTGCTATTCCTGCATTCGCTGCTTACATGGGCCTTCTTTGGATTACGCATATTGAAGCTTGCAAATTGGGCCTTAAGGGGTTGCCTAAGAGTGAACTGCCGCGTTTCTGGGTTGAGATGCGTAAGGGCATGCACTTCTTACTGCCGCTTCTCATGCTTCTTTATGAGCTCATTTTCCTGCAGCACTCCGCAGAATTAAGTGTCCTTCGCGCGATTCTCGTCCTCGCTGTCATCATGCTTTTACAGCCAGTGGTTATCGCTCACATGCATAAGGAAGCGCTCTTTCCTGCCTTTAAGCGTGGCGTCAAACTTCTCCTTGACTCTTTGGCAGCGGGCGCTAACAACATGGCAGGTGTTGCTCTTGCAACGGCGTCCGCTGGCATTATCGTCGGTTGCGTTTCTATGGGGCTCGGGCAGCAGATTACGAGTTTCGTTGAAGTGCTTTCGATGGGAAATATCTTCCTATTGGTCATCATTACGGCTGTAGCAAGTTTGCTCCTCGGTATGGGACTACCTACGACAGCTAACTACATCATCATGGCCTCTCTTACGGCGCCTGTCCTTGTTGATCTTGCAACGGGCATGAGCGTACATGGAATCGACATCGCGATTTCTCTTATGGGAGCGCACTTGTTCTGCCTGTACTTCGGCGTGATGGCCGATGCAACGCCTCCTGTTGGTTTGGCCGCTTATGCGGGTGCTGCAATCGCGCGTGTTGAACCGATTCGCGTGGGTTGGCAGGCCTTCATTTACGATATCCGTACGTTCCTCATTCCTGTGGCATTCCTCTTTAATTCCGATTTGCTACTGGAAGGCGTGGATAGTTGGATTATTGGGTTCTTCCTCTTTGCGATGACAAGTCTTGGCATGATGGCTATGACTAGCGCACTCGAAGGATGGTATATCAATAAGGTCAATCCTATTGAGCGCATCATATTGCTCGTGGCATCTGTGATTATGATGTTCCCCTTCCTTGTGACGGGGTGGTTCTTGCCCTACAGCATGCGTTGGTGGGGCTACGCAATTGGCTTGGCACTGATTCTTTTAGTCTATGTTTGGCAGCGTTGCCGCCATCATGAAACACTTTTTTAGAGAAGCTTAGAAAAGAGAAAAAGAAGCGCCCGGAGGATTCCGGGCGTCTTCGTCTTTGCGTAGGGCAAAATGGGGAAGTTACCTACTTAGCGGGTTTCTTTGAATCCGTTTTCTTTTGAGTGGTCTTTCCTTCTTTTGCCTCTTTGGCTTTCTTTGCGGCAGCAGCTTCTTTCTTTGTCCGTTGCACATCCGCATGGGTAATGACGGGTTTCCCGAGAAGGTGATTAACAGCCTGCTTTAGCGGGAAGTCTTTTTCATCTCCGAAAATGTAGCGTAGTGTTGGCACAGTGCCTTCGGTTTCTTCTTCCTCTTGCTCTTTTAGCGCTTTCTTCTTATCGGCGTTTTCTGCCTCAATGTGGCCAGAAAGATCCGCCTCTCGAATAGCAAAGGAGGGGTAATTTCCTTCAGGCGTATCGTCTACAGCAATGTCTGGAACAATGCCTGTGGCTTGGATTGAACGTCCACTTGGAGTGTAGTAACGCGCTGTCGTCATTTTGACGCCGAGCGTCTCTCTATTTTTCATTCGAAGCGGGATGATGGTCTGAACGCTTCCCTTGCCGAAACTGCGTGTTCCCATAATCGTGGCCCTCTTGTGGTCTTGTAGAGCGCCGGAGACAATTTCTGAGGCAGAGGCCGAGGCAGAATTGACTAAAACGACAAGTGGGATTGTTTTAGCCTTGGCGGGAAGACCCTTGAGTTCATCGCCTTCCTTTGCAACAACGTAATCTTTATACGTGGCTTTAAAGACGCGGTCCGAGGATTTAATGCGCCCCTTTGTGGAGACAACAGGTAGACCTTCGGCAATGAACGCGGCCGAGACACCGATTGCGGCATTAAGGAGACCGCCGGGGTTGTTTCGCAGGTCAAGAACAATGCCTTTTAAGGAAGAGTCCTTTAGTAAGTCTCCAAGGGCGCGAGAGAAGTCCCCTGTGGTCTTTCCTTGGAATTGCGAGATGCGGATGTAACCGACGTGGTCAGCGAGGGCCTTGGATTTGACGGAACGGATCTTGATGATGGCACGAACAAGCGGGATGACAATGGGCTTGTGAGCACCCTTTCTCGCAATTGTCAGTGTGATAGATGTTCCAGGTTTTCCCCGCATCATCTTGACGTTTTCATCGAGGGATTGATCGGCGCTCACTTTGCCATCAATTTTGATAATGATATCGCCCGCAAGGACGCCTGCGCGTGCTGCAGGCGTGTCATCGATTGGGGTGACAACGCGAACGCCCTGAGGGTCTTTCGTCACTTCAATCCCCAAGCCCCCGAATTCCCCCGAGGTACTTTCTTGAAGATCTTTGTAGCCTTTTTCATCTAAGAAGCTTGAGTGAGGGTCAAGACCTGAGACCATGCCCTTAATGGCGTTTTCAATCAACTTTTTGTCGCTTACATCATCGACGTAATAGTTCTTGATGCCACCAAAGATTTCCGCAAAAAGTCTAACTTCGTCAATAGGGAGCGGAGTGTTGTCCTCGGCAGCTGCGACGGGCGCTGTAAGTGGCACTAAAAAGAGCGGAGTAAGGCACAGTGTGCGAAGTGTTAGAGACATAAATCGAGTAAATAGTATTTCTTTAAACAGTGGGAACTCTTCAGAATCGTGAGGCCCGCAATAAATCAATGTGCGAGCCAGCGAGCAGGATCGAAGGGTTTCCCTTTGTAGCGTAATTCAAAGTATAAGCCAGGACGTTCTTCGCCTCCGGAGTTTCCGACGCTTGCGATGGCTTCTCCCTGGCTTACAGTGTCGCCTACGGATTTAAAAAGGGATTCGTTGTTGGCGTAAACGGATAGATAGTTAGAGCCGTGATCGAGAATTAAGAGGTTCCCGAATCCACGCATCCAATCACTAAAGACAACGGTCCCTGGCGCGGTGGCTAGGACATTTTCACCTGTTTTCGCACGAATTAAGAGGCCGCGCCACGGTAGAGAAGACGCGGCGCCTTCTCGCCTCTGTCCGAAGCTTGCAGCAATCGTGCCGTTAACTGGCATGGTAAGTTTTCCTTTTAGAGCACCAAAATTGCCACGCACGGGTGCAACCGTGAGGCGTGTCGTATCCACTTTGGTGCTTGCCGCAGAAGAGCTTCTTTTCGAGGAACTCTTACTGCGGGCTTTTTGAGCGGCAATGCGACGCTCATTTTCAAGTTTTTCCTGTGCTTCAGCCTCAGCAATACGTTTGTCGATCTTTGAAATAAGAACCGAGAGTTCACGGTCGTTTTTCACAAGTTGTTCGTAGCGCTGTTGCTGCGTTTTAATTTCGCCACGCAAGCGTTCGAGCGCAAGACTTCGAGAGTTTTTCTCTTTTTCTAGAGACGCACGATTCTGTCGTTCTTCTGATTCGATACGGACAAGTTCAGACCGCGTTTCCTCTGTTTTCTTTGCCACCGTTGCGATGTTTTTTTGGCGGTTTTCGAGTCGATCGATTGTGCGAGTTTGTTCCTGTGCTAGGTAACTTAAAACGGCAGAACGGCGCGAAAGCTCATTGGGATTTCCGCCCGTGAGAGCTGTTTGCCACGGATGACGCATTGAATTAAGAAATTGGGCTTGACCGATTGATGTTACGACGTCTTCCGCTTCACCGACCTGTAGACCAACAATCTTTGCCTCATTTTTTAGGTCTGCAAGACGGGCATTGGCTGCAGCTTTCTTTTCAGAGAGCTCTTTAAGGGAGCGATTGCTCTTAGAGATGGCTTTTTCACTTTCCTTTAAAGCATCATCGGCCGATTGTGCGCGTGACTGCTTAAGAGCAAGGTCTTGCTTTAGCGTGGAAAGCTCGGTTTTTAGGTCTTTTTGCTGATGTTCAAGGGAAGCCTTCTGTTTTGTAGCTTCGGCTTTTTGTGTTTTACCAGAAACCTTTGGCGTGGATTTGCTTTTTACAGGACGCGTAGAAGTTTTCTTTGCCGCAGGCGCAGAGGCCTTCTTCTTTGTAGTGACAGTTGTTTTTTTCGCTACTTTTTTCGTTGTTGCTTTTTTTTGCGAAGTGGACTTTTTTGCCTTTTGTTGTGCGGCATTTTTAGCTTGAAGTCTCGCACGAGCAACGCGAAGGGCAGCGGCCTTCTTCTGCTCAGCTGTTGTCTGCGCGGCCGTGGCCTCCGTAACAAAGGAGAACGAACCTGTGGCGAGCAGGGCCGCGCAGAGAAAAGTAAAAACAAGTCCCCGAATCTGAGCCATTAGCACATCCGTATGTTGCTGAGTGGACGAATTCGGGGCATAGGTAAGTTACTTCTTTGCCTTACCTTGGGCAGCAACAGCAGCCATTGCCGCTGCAATTTCTTCTGCATTACCCAAGTAGTAGTGACGGATTGGCTTCATCTCGTCATCAAACTCATAGACAAGAGGACGCCCTGTCGGGATGTTTAACTTCACAATAGCATCGTCGCTCATGTTATCAAGATGCTTGACAAGGGCGCGAAGGGAATTGCCGTGAGCCGCGATGATGACACGCTTGCCGGCGGCAACCTGTGGCTTAATCACTTCTTCCCAATAGGGTACAACGCGAGCAACGGTGTCTTTAAGGCACTCTGTCAAGGGAAGCTCTGCTTCCGTGAGACTTGCGTACCGTGGGTCGTGGCCAGGCCAGCGCGGATCTTCTTTTGTAAGTGGGTTGGGCGGCGTCGCATAGGAACGACGCCAAATGAGAACCTGTTCGTCACCGAATTTCGCGGCGGTTTCCGCCTTGTTTAGCCCTTGCAACGCACCGTAGTGGCGTTCATTTAGATGCCAATCGCGGGTAACGGGAATCCACATCAAATCGAGGCCGTCTAAGACAATCCAAAGGGTGCGGATAGCACGCTTTAAGACGCTCGTGAAAGCCATATCAAAGGTAAAGCCTTCGGCCTTTAAGAGTTCTGCGGCTTTCTTTGCTTCCGCGCGACCCTTTTCTGTCAAGTCGACGTCTGTCCAGCCCGTGAAGCGGTTTTCGAGATTCCATTGACTCTCGCCATGCCGCATGAGTACAAGTTTATGCATATTTTTCTCTC
>CAZHBC010000003.1:0-33874 GCA_964530715.1 uncultured Sutterella sp.
CCCTCCGATTAAGAGCCGCAGATGGGACTGCACAGCGCCTTCTGCGGGGAAATCCATGAGCCAAATCCCTGTTGTCCTAGGAGAACGGGCTTTGCTTCCTACGCGGTAAAGACTCAAATCGGGTCCAGCGTGCTCATCGAGCGTCATCGAGAGAAATTGTTCGAGCCGATAGGGCTTGAGTTCTGTTTCTAAGAGCGAGTCAATACGGATAAGTCTCGAAGAGGAACTCGCAGGAAGTGTCTCGTTGGATTTTGCGGCCTCTGGGAGAATAAAGTGATTTGTATGGGTAAGAAGTCCCGAGGTGGCGCGTTGAACGTGAAATTTGCCATTCGGAAGACACTCTACGAAGGCGATTTCGTTTTTATCTGCGAGAACGTAAATGATAGGGTAGCCTGAGAAGACATTCCCGCCCTTACTAAGGGCTTGCGCAACGGAAGCACAGTTGCGAATGAGCCACTCGCCACCGTACCAACCTTCTTTAGATTTAAAACGTTTCGGGTAAAGACTTAGACGCGTGCTTCGAGCGACACTCGCTGCGGAAATCTGTCCCACGAAAAGTCCTTTTTCATTAAGTCCTGCTTCAAAGCGGTGTGATCTACCTACGAAAATACCTTTAAAGGCAAAACTTCCTTCGTCTCGGATTGAGGCATAGGTTTGTTCTCCTGCTAGGTCGTCACGCATATAGGCAACAATCGTGGAGCCCCCTACGGTTTCTGAGGCACCGCGAGCGGCCCAAAAAGTGCTCGCCTCAACTGAGAGCGCAACAGGAAGTAGAAAAAATGCAAAAACACACCGACTAAGACGCATCATTAGGAGTGTCCTCTTAGAAATCCTTTCTTCGTCGTTAGCCTAGCATGCCTTAAGAAAAGTTTCTTTCCTCCCCTGTGATTTTCTTTAAAAATTGCAGTTTTCTTCTTTGGAGGTGTCGATTTTCTTAGAAATGCTTTTTAGGAAAAGTGCGAGAGCCAAGAGCATCAAAAGAGAAGCGGCAAAGTAGGGAGCTCCAAGTTGAAGAGGAGAATCGCCGTGAATGACAAAGCCTAAGAGAGGTGTTCCTAGGAGGGGCGCCAAGGCACTCATAAGAGAAACAAGGGAATTTAAAGCGCCGATATTTTGTCCCTGATCACGAGCGTCTGTAAGGCGGCTAACAGCGCTTGTAATCACGGGAGAAACCGTGGCACTTATGGCATAGGCGCAGCAGAAGATACTCGCGAGGAGGCCGTTATCCGCTAGGGCGATTCCTGCTAGACAAGCCGCACTTAAGAGAATAGAAAAGGCGAGGATCTTTGAAGCGGGATAGCGGCGTAAAAGCCACGCAAGAATTCCTCCCTGCACCCAGGACATCGAGGCGCCGAGAGCGAAAATCGAAAGCCCGATTGCAAGAGGCGTAAAGCCGTAGCGGTACTCTGTGTAAAGCGCCCATGTGCACTGTAAGAGAGCAATCGCTAGAGAGACGATTGCAAAGACAAAGAAAAAGGGGCGCATCTCCCTTTTACTTAGAAGTTTAGGGAGTGCAAGGAAGGCATTACGCGTTGTAGAAGAGTCGCTTTCTCTAGCAGTCGTCGCAAGAGACTCGGGTAGAAAGCGCAACCCGTAAAAGAAGTTACAGAGAGCCAAGAAGAAGGCAAGAAGGAAGGGAAAAGAAGGGTCACTTTCGCCAGCGAAACCTCCTAAGGCGGGACCCAAGACAAAACCGATACCGAAAACCGCCCCAACACGACCAAACATCACCGTGCGTTCATCCCCGCTGGTGAGGTCAGCGACATAGGCCTGTGCCACGGTGAGGTTGGCAGAAAGAGCACCTCCAACAATGCGACTTGCGAGGATAAGCGGAAGAGACGCGAAGAAAGCAGGAACCGCAAAGGTAAGACCCAGACCAAGAATACCAACAAGAAGCACGGGACGGCGTCCGAAGCGATCGGAAAGATAGCCAAGTAGCGGGGCACTCACAAATTGCATGAGACCGTAGCTCACCATGATTGCCCCATACCACCAAACCTGTAGGTCTCGTGTTTCAGAAAGAGTTCCGATGAGCCGAGGAAGCACAGGAACGATAAGTCCAACGCCTAAAGCATCTAAGAAGACGCAGGCAAGAACGAATCGGACACTAGAGCGCGTTTTCACGGCTGAAATCTCCTTTCTAATCGTCACCTCGTTTCAATGCGGGTCTTGAGCCATGAGCCTCGGAGGAAGCGGAAGAGGAAAATTCCGCCTCGGAAAAAGAGTTCAAGACACATGGCAATCCAAACACCGACAAGCCCCATCGATTGCGAAAGCCAAAAGGCAAGTGGGAGCCTAACAATCCACATGCTAAATAAATTCATCGCACTCGGGACAAGCGTATCCGCTGCACCAAGAAAACACCCGTAGGCAACAATGGATGCCGCAAACATCGGTTCTGCGAAGGCTTCAATCCGCAAGATGAAACTTCCTAAGGCGACTACTTCCTTGTCAGGAGTCATCGAACTCATAATGGGCTCTGCCGCAAGGAACATGACTAAACCCATAAAGCTCATTACCAACATGCCAACGACAATTGTCACACCCCCGATACGCTTTGCGCGTCTGTGGTGCCCAGCCCCCACTGTTTGTGCACAAAGCGTTGTTGCGGCCTCACGGATTCCGTAGCCTGGCATATAGCAGAGACTTTCTACCGTGAGAGCAAAAGAGTGTGCGACAAGAGAAACCGTTCCAAGAGGGGCCACAATCATTGTGGAGATAATTTGAGCCCCGCTCATCATGATGCGTTGGGCGCTTACAGGAACTCCGATTTTGAGGGATTTAGATAATTCTGCTAAGCGCGGAATAAAAGAACCAGAGCGACCAAAAATCGCGAGATGTTCTGACTTCACGCAGGCAAACCACAGAGAGGCAATTAGGGTAATTGCTGTTGCAAGAACGGTTGCCCAAGCAGCTCCCGCGACGCCTAAGCCGAGACCTGGGGCCCAAAAGGAGATGCCAGCAAGCGTCATTTCTCGCGAAGGAAAGATAAAGAGGGCATTGAAGATGACATCAAGTACGCAGGATGCGATACCGAGCATGCTAGGAGTCTTCATATTGCCACTGATGCGAAGCATTCCTGTTTCTAGAAAGTTCACCATCGTGAGCGGCCAAGCAGCAATGACAATGGCGAAGTATTCCGTAGCAAGGGTTGCTACTGCGCCATTTGCCCCAAGCCAAAAGGGAAGATGGGAGGCAATGAGTACGCCCGAAATGGCAAGAACCGAACCCCAAAGGAAGGTGACAAGAAGGGATTCACGCATGAGAGAGCGGACAGCGGCGTCATCGCGAGCGCCAATCTTTTGCCCTGCGAGAACGTGAAAGCCCGTAATCCCCGCGCTCCCAATTCCCCAAAACATCCAAATGGTTGTAGAGACGAGCCCCACGGCGGCGGCTTCGGTCGATCCTAGATGCCCGAGCATAGCCATGTCGATGTAGTGCATCAAGACGCCCGCGAGTTGCGCGATGATTGCAGGAAGGCTAAGAAGAGTCACAAGCAAGAGCTCTTCGCTACGGCTGAAAGTTTCAGCCTTGCGAAGTCGCTGCATGAGTGCTTCTGTTGTCGGGACGTTACCCGCTGAATGTAGCCAACGCATAAGGGAAAGAGATCAACTAAATGCTTTAAGGGATTCTACGGCGGAGCGTGAGAAGAATGCTAAGAGCGTTTAGGGGGTTAGCGGTCAGATTGCTCAGCTTTCTCCGTGAGTTCTTCCCAGCGTGCGTAGGCAGCTTCGATGAGCCCTGGGAGCGCATCGATTCGCTCTTTATCCGCTTTGATTTCAGAAACGGGGCGTTTGTGGTAATCAACGTCAGAAAGTTTTTCCGTAAGAGTCGCTTCTTCGGCTTCAAGCGCCTCAATTTTGGCTGGAAGCTCTTCTAATTCCCGTTTTTCTTTAAAACTAATTCTTACGCGACTTATTGCAGTGTTGCGGACATGTTTTGGCTTTTGCGTTTGGGGCGTTGCGGGTTTTTCAACAGTCGCGCGTTTTTCTCTATCTCTTTCGGTCACCCGAAACCAGTCTGTGTAGCCACCAACGAACTCACGCCACTTCCCGTCGGGGGCTTCGTAGCAGACGGGGGCAAGAGTCTGTGTGACGACATTATCGAGAAAGCGCCTGTCGTGGCTCACGAGAATTACTGTACCCGAGTAGGCTGCAATCGTATCTTCCAGCAGTTCAAGTGTGTCGATATCTAAATCGTTTGTGGGTTCGTCTAGGACCAAAAGATTCGCAGGGAGAGCAAAAAGCCGTGCAAGCAAAAGTCGGTTTCTTTCTCCTCCCGAGAGAGTACTCACGTAGACATTTGCCTTTCTCGCAGGAAAGAGAAAATCCGCAAGGTAACTCATGATGTGCTTACGGACGCCACCAATTTCAACCCAATCGCTTCCTGGACTAATCGTTTCTGCGACAGTCTTTTCGGGGTCTAGTTGCGTGCGAAGCTGATCGTAATAAGCGACCGAGAGGTTTGTTCCCAAGCGGATGCTTCCAGCGTCAGGCGCAAGTTCCCCTAAGAGAAGTTTAATAAGAGTGGATTTCCCAGCCCCGTTTTTCCCGAGGAGCCCTAACTTATCTCCACGCATAAGTGTGAAGTCGAGATTATCGATAACTGTGCGATCGCCGAAGCGTTTAGTAAGCCCCTTGGCTTCTGCAACAATTTTTCCGCTTCTTTCTCCTGCGTCAATGCGAAAGCGTACGTTTCCAAGCCTGTCACGCCTAGCATCCCTTTCCCGCCTTAACTGCTCTAGGCGCCTCACGCGCCCTTCATTACGGGTGCGGCGCGCCTCGATGCCTTTACGTATCCAGACTTCTTCTTGAGCCCAAAACTTATCAAAACGGCGTCTTTCTAGTGTTTCAGCGTAGAGTTCTGCGGCTTTCTTCTCTTCGTAGGCTTTGAAGTTTCCCTCGTAGCTACGAAGGAGACCTCGGTCAAGCTCAATGATGCGCGTAACAACGGCATCAAGAAATGCACGGTCATGCGTGACAACGATAAGAGAGCGATTGCCTCGGAATTCTTCTTGAAGAAGCGTTTCTAACGTGCGAATCGTGTCAATATCGAGGTGGTTTGTTGGCTCATCGAGTAGGAGTAAATCAGGCGTAAGACTCAGTGCGAGGGCAAGAGCGGCTCTCTTACGTTCTCCACCGGAGGTGTTTTCTGGATTGAGCGTTTCGGAGACGTTTAGTCGCTGCATGTAAGAGCGCAGAAGGGCGCGATTAGCAAAGTGCGTTTGCGCATCAGTCGCTTCATGCTGCTCGCGCATTTTTTCGAGGCTTTCCAGTAGTGTTGCCGCAGGAGTTAACACGGGTTCCTGAGGGACATACACGCTGTTTAATCCTGTGACAATGCGTAACTCTCCCTCGTCAAGAGGAACTTCGCGAGACAGAACTTTTAGTAGGGAGGTTTTTCCCGTTCCGTTACGGCCAATAAGTCCAACTCTTTCTCCAGGTTCTAGAGCAAAGTCAGCATTATCGAGCACGGGCAAATCGCCCCAACTTAAAAGGCCGCCTGAAAGCGTAAGAACTGGCATTTTTACTGAGCCGCTTTTGTTGTGGGGTCGGGGGTCTTCTCAGTGGAAGTTTTCTTGGAGGGACTCTTCTTAGCTGAGAATTGTGTTCCTGGTTGCAACTCATGGAAATCAATGAGTTCCTGTGCCGAGAGAGTGCGAACTGCCCCGTTACTAATCATGGCACAGACGCCGTGGCGCGTGACAACGGGAGAAGAATCAAGGTCAAAACGCACGTCTCCTGTGAGACCCTTGAATTCTCCTGAGTACTCGCCGCGCGCGATGCTATTGGCAATGTGAAGCGCATCCGCCCCTAAGGCAAAGAGTTGTTTCCCAACGAGGTTTGCTGGTGGCGCAACTTTATAAGTTTTGTCGAAAGTTTCTTCATCAAACTCAAGGATAAAGGGCGCATCAACAAAGCCGACGTGTTTTAAGTCGAAGGTCAAAGCCTTTGCTGTGGAATCCGTTTCAGGGTTCCCAGGGTATAGGAGCGACGTTCCCCAGATTCGTGTACGGATAGGAAGACGAGGCCGAATCTGAGAAGCCGTTGTCGCATCGAGAGCCATGAAGACTGCGTAGTAGGGGGGCTCAGCAAAAGCCGCATGCGCCCGTCTTTCAGCCGACTCTCGCATAAGACGCATTTGCTGTTGACGCCAAGCGAGGGGGTCGACCTCTTGATCGATGGGCTCTTCTGGCTCAATTTCCGGGTCATCATCTTCGACGACGAGTTCAAAGAACTGTGTGATTCTATCTAGATTCTTTAGGTCAATCGTCATGCGGTCTGGAACGTAGCCAAGTTGCGTGAGAGCCTTAGTGAAGGCCGCAGAAACACGCTTTTGCAAGGGTTTGTCTTGGTCGAGAACAAGGACTTTCGGGCGATTACCTGCCTCGGTGAGGCGAGGAAGTGCCTCAACGCCAAGCTCTGCGATGTAGGCGGCATCCGCCTCCAAGGAAAGGCTAGACATCAGTAGGCCGCGCGGAAAGATTCTCGGCTCAAAGCGCACAAGTTCCTGTGGGAGATCCTTTGCGAGGATAAGGCCAGGGACGTTGACTTTGGTGGCAATAGATCCTCCTAAGGAGGTTTCAGACAAACCGTCTATAGATTTCGACTGTTCGGTTAAGGCATCCGTTTTCTGTTGCGCTTCGGTGACTTCATTGAGTTCTCGGGCGGCATCATCTGCCATGCGGCGTGCTTCATTTTCTACCCGTTGTTGCGCGATTTCTTCCTCTGTGAGAGGAACGACTTTGTCGAGGTCAATCTGGTTGAGGGTAATCACCGGCAGAGGCAGGTATTCCATCTGCGCAATCTGCTCGATAGCATCACGGTCTATCGGGCCGATAGCCGCTAGGGCACCTGCCGCTGCGGCTGTCCTTAACTGTGTGGCAACACTTCCGTCAGAGCCTGGACGAACTAAAAGCACTTCTGCTGGATTCTTCGAGGCATAATTTGCAGCGAGAGCTCCATCGAGGGCATATTGCGAGACTGCATCAAAACGCGATTTCTTCTGCGGAAGAATAAAAGCAAGTTTGATGGTAGGTTGCGCTACCTCTGCGGGAGTGGCTACGGCGGAAGGTTGTTTGGTGGCAGCAGTTGCGGGAACTTCTGCTGCGAGAGGCTCAGCAAGCGCTGCCGAGCAAAAACTTGCTAGCAGAGGAAAAATAAAACGGACAAACAAAGGGTGTTTCACAATGCAATCCGAAAAAACGGGTAATTTCGAAAACAATCCGCTCATGCGCGCGGCATTGCTCAATGAACAGGTCTTTCCGAGCGCAACGCTCTACATTGTAGGCCTTCCGATTGGTAATGCTGCCGACATGACGCTTCGAGCGCTCTGGACATTGGCGCTCAGTGATGCAATTGCCTGTGAGGATACCCGAGAAACGCGAAAATTGCTTGATCGCTATGCGATTTCAACGCCGTGTGTCGCTGTTCATGAACACAATGAGAGAGAGGCGGCACAAAAACTTATTGAAAGACTCCGCGCGGGGGAACGCATCGCCCTTGTCACAGATGCAGGAACGCCAGCCGTAAGTGACCCTGGGGCTCGTGTTGTTCAGAGCGTTCGAGAGGCAGGATTTCGCGTTGTTCCAGTGCCAGGGGCATCGGCGGTTATTACCGCAATGAGTGCGGCAGGGTTAAACGCCTATCGTTTTACTTTCGCAGGGTTCGTAGATCCCGCTGGAAAGGCAAGAAAAGAAGCAATTTCTTCCCTAGCAGAAAGAGGAGAAGCCTTTGTCCTTTACGAAGCTCCCCACAGAATTCAGGACCTTTTAGAAATTCTCTCAGGCGAACTAGAACCGAATCGCCGTGTTGTCATCGCCCGCGAGATAACAAAGAAGTTTGAAGAGATATCTACTGTTAAGGCTCAAGATCTTCTCGCTTGGTCCTCTACACACGAACCCAAAGGCGAGTATGTGATTCTTGTAGATGAACGTACGCACGACACGCAAGAAGAAGATAGACCCGATGAAGTGACACTACGTTGGGCAAGGCTTATTGCTAAAGAACTCCCTGTGAGTCGAGCCGCAGCCATTGCCGCAAAGGCATCTGGTTTGCATCGTGACGCAATCTACAAGGCGCTACTTACGAAAGAAGAAAAAAATTAGGGCGCCCAAAAAATCGCGCGCCCTTTTAGTAGTTTACCCGTTTGGATGAAGTTCCTTGTCGCGAGGCTTTTGCTTACGATGTGCTACACAGGCATCAAAAACTGCGTTAGGTAGCACACGCATCAATTTTGCAAGAACCCCCATCTGCCAGGGAATCGTCTTGTAACTAACTCCCGCGTCGATGGCAGAGACTGCGATGCGAGCGAATTCATCGGGTTCAAGCAGAAACGGCATTTTGTAGGGGTTCTTTGCCGTAAGAGGCGTTTTCACGAATCCAGGAGAGAGAGTCGTAACCTTAATTCCATAGGGGCGAACATCATTACGAAGGCTTTCCAGGTAAGTAATCACGGCGGATTTACTCGAACAGTACGCTTCGCTCCCAGGGAGTCCTCGAATTCCTGCAACAGATCCAATCCCAACAAAGTGACCGTGGCCTCGGGCTCTCATCGGTGCAATAAAGCCGTGGAAGGTTGAAGCCATGGCGAAGACATTCGTCCGGTAGATTCTCTCAAGCACTTCGAGGTCTTCAAAGTATTCTGTTTTGACGCCAATCGAGATGCCTGCACAGGCAATGACGAGATCTGTTGCCCCCATTTCTTCAAAGCCCTTTGCGGCTTGCAAAATGGCATCGCGGTCTGTGACATCTGCCGCGAAGAGCGCGTGCTTTTCTGCGTTGGGAAGCGTTGCAGCAAAGTCTTTAAGTTTTTGCGGATTACGGGCAACGAGACCCAAAGTTGCACCGCGAGCGGCGTAAGCGCGGCTCATTGCCGCTCCGATTCCACTAGAAGCACCTGTAATGAAGACACGCATAGTGAGCCTCAGTTTTTAAGAACGTTCGGATTTAATCTTCTCTACGAGCATTCGCATCGTTTCAATGGCTTTGGGGCGCGACCCTGTCATGTGGGGCGCCGTGATAAAGCGCCCTGCGATGCCAATAATGGGTGTGGAGTCAATGTTGTAGCGTTGCCAAGTTTCGGTGGCTTGTTTTACTTTGTTCTTTACAACAAAGCTCTCTAGAGTCGCGTGCCATTTTGTTTTTGAGATGCCGTGTTCGGCGATCCACTTATCCGTATCAGGCTTCACATCGTCAACCTTAGACCAGGGATGGTCTTCGCGCATGACCCATTCCCAATAGCTCATGTGTAGGTCAGAAACACGCCCTAAGGCTTCAAAGGCAAAATAGACCGCAGGGAAGTACTCAAAACTTTCTTCCCAAGCTACAGGGACTGGAATGATGCGAATATCGGGATCCTTTTCTACCGACTGAGCATACTCAGCCATAAGAGGAGCGAGTCGATAGCAGTGTGGACACGTATAGGCAAAGAAATCATGAATGAGAATGGGCCTCTTTGGATACTGCACCACGGGGTCTAGGGCGATGTAGTCTTTGCCGAGGACAAAGGTTTCTTTTTCTTCTTTTGCCCAAAGTGCTTGTGTGCCCGTGAGACCTGCAACGGCGGCGCATCCAAGAAGCGTACGACGAGAAATCATATTTCTTTTAATCCCTTAAGCGAAGAATGGAACCTTTAATCGCATTGTCTGAGAGCGTCTGACTGATTTCCTTAGCTTGGTTTTCTGTATCAAACGGCCCAATACGGACGCGGTACAGGCGCTGCCCCTTTTCGTTACGGTAAACGACCTGCGCATCAAGTCCGATAAAGGCGATACGGGCTCGCATGCTCTCAGCATCGGCATTCTGACTAAAGGCGCCTGCTTGTACCCAGAATTTCGTGGGGATGCCTTCGGTTTCTTCTTCTTTAGCCTCTCCGGTCGTAACCGTGGCAACGCTAGCGGTGTTCTGCGTGACACCCTGACCCTCTGCGTAAAGGTTCTTGTTTGGATCCTGAGAACCATCGAGTGTGATGTCTACGAGTTTAGATCCTGGCTGAACTTTTGCAACGAAGGGAATTGGCGCTTTCGTAATCCAAAGGGCGACGCCGGCAGAGACGGCAAACGCAAAGACGGCCCCGAGAGTAAAGGACCAAAAAAGAGCCTTGAAGCTAAAACGTTCACTGACGCGTGGCATCGGTATGTCCCCTTTTTTTACATGTGTTCTGGTGCTTCAATTCCAAGTGTCGCAAGTCCGTTTTCTAACACTTGACGGGTTGCCATCACAAGAGCAAGACGCGCATTGCGTAATTTCTCATCGGCAACCAAAACGTGATCTGCGTTATAGAAAGCGTGGAAGTCCGCAGCAAGTTCTTTTAAATACACGCACAAAAGGTGTGGCGCAAGGTCGCGAGCGGCAACGGCAAGCGTCTTTCCGTACTGAGAAAGCTTTTGTGCAAGAGCGCTCGCAGCATCCCCTTCAAGTAGGGAGAAATCCGCCCGAGAGGCTTCTTCATTTGTGGGAACAGAGAATCCCTTCTCTTTAGCCTGTGCGAGAACTGAGCAGATACGAGCATGCGCATACTGTAGATAGTAGACGGGGTTCTCGTCATTCTTACTGAGAGCAAGATTCACATCAAAGACAAATTCTGCATCGGACTTGCGAGAGACAAGGAAGAATCTTGCTGCATCGCGACCAACCCAATCGACAATGTCTCTCAGGGTGACGTAGGTGCCAGAGCGTTTACTCATCTTAACTTCTTGGCCATCTTTCACGACAAGGAGCATCTTATGGAGAACGTATTCAGGGAAGTTCTTTGGAATTTTCATTCCAAAGACGGGACCCGCGACCTGTAAGCCAATCTTCACGCGTGCGGTTGTTCCGTGGTGATCAGAACCTTGAATATTGATTGCTCGCGTAAAACCACGTTCAAACTTTGTGAGGTGATAAGCAACATCTGGGACAAAGTACGTGTAGTGACCATCCTTTTTCCGCATCACACGGTCTTTGTCATCGTGCAAGTAGGAGAAAGCAGGATCTGTGGTTCTAAGCCAAAGAGCGCCATCTGCTTCATAGGTGTAGCCCGCATCAATCATGGCTTGAACGGTTTTCTCTACGCGGCCATCGGTATAAAGAGAACTTTCCAAGTAGAAGTTATCGAAACCAACGCCTAGCGCTTTTAAGTCAGCATCCTGTTCGTTACGAAGGAAGGCAACCGCATAGCGCCGGATGGTTCCTTTATCCTCAATGTCCCCAGAGCTCTCAATCACAGAGCCGTCAGGAGCCTTAATGGAGACGCCATTAAGGTAGTCGCGGGCAATGTCAAGGATGTAGCTGCCGTGATAGCCGTTTTCTGGGAAATCCTCTGCTCGGGCTTCTCCCTTTAACTCTTTAGCACGGGCCTGAACGGAAAGCGTGAGGTTATCAATCTGAACCCCAGCGTCGTTGTAGTAAAACTCGCGGGAAACGCTGTAGCCTTGCGTTGCCATAATCCGGGAGAGAACATCCCCTAAGGCGCCCTGCCTTGCGTGGCCTAAATGTAAGGGGCCCGTTGGGTTGGCAGAGACATATTCCAAGAGAACGCTTTGTCCAGAGAAGGCTGTGCTTGAACCGAACTTTTCTTTCTTCTCAAGTACTTCAGAGATGACGGAGAACTTAGAGGCGGTATTTAGGCGGAAATTAATAAATCCGGGACCTGCAATCTCAATATCCTTAACGAGTTCACTGTAGCTTGCATCGTCTTTCATGCAGTTAACAAGCTTCTCTGCAATTTCGCGCGGGTTGCACTTAAGAGTGCGAGCGCACTGCATTGCAACCGTGCAAGCCAAATCTCCATGCGTGAGATCCTTAGGCTTTTCAATCCGAGGTGTGATATTCGTTACGCCGATTTTCTCTAGGGCTCGTGAGACTAGTTCGGCAAGTTTTTCATTTTCAATCATGGTAAGACACTGAAAGCAATCAAAAAATTTACGAAAACTATCGTAATTTATTCGCAATCCGTAACTCTAGCAAAGAACATCAGAGGAATTTGTTAAAACTCGGCAACGGAATGTTTCTAACTTGCTCAAAAAAAAGAAGAACCGACGCCTTTGGTGAGTGTCGGTTCCAAGTAAATTGCCAAGCGATTAAGCCTTTCGCTTATCTCGCTCTAGCATTGCATAGGCTGAGTGGTTATGAATGGATTCAAAATTTTCCACTTCAACGCGATAGGAAAAAACGCGAGAATCTGCGTCTAGTTTTCCTGCAACATCCCGAACGGTGTCTTCCACAAACTTCGGGTGCTCGTAAGCGAATTCTGTGACAAATTTTTCGTCGCTACGTTTTAACCTACTCCAAAGTTCACAGGAGGCGCTTGTCTCAGCAACACGGATTTGTTCCTCTAGACTCAGTGTGCCATCGGTCTCTGCTGCAATCGTAATGTGCGAGCGCTGATTGTGGGCTCCATATTGACTAATCTCTTTACTGCAGGGGCAAAGACTCGTAACTGGGGCTTCGATTTCTTGAATTACGCGCGTCTTTCCATCGCGACGTTCTGCTCGGAAACCGACTTCATAGTCCATGAGAGAGACAAGTTCCGAGACGGGACTCTTCTTATTGACAAAGAAGGGACAACGGATTTCAATATAGCCACTTTCAGCGCCCAAGAGAGAAAGCATTTTCTCTAAGAGTTTCTGAATCATTGACGCACAAAGAGGCTCTTTATTTTCCGCGAGAAGCGCCACATAGCGTGACATATGTGTTCCGCGGTGCTCGGAGCCAAGACTCACGAACATATCGACTTTCGCAACTGTGGGTTGCGTGGCATCTTTGCCTGCAACGAACATGGGAAAGCGAAGTCCTTTGATACCGACTCGATCGATTTGGATGTGACGGTTATCCTCTAGACTTTGAACATCGGGAAGAGTTGTTGGCATTGTATTTTCTTTAATCTCAGACATGATGGGGCGCAATTTTCCCATAAAAGAGAAAAGAATGCTTACAACAATGTGCACAACATTGGACAATCCGTCATTACAATCCTCCGAAAAAAGAGGTTTAACCCATTTTTGAAGTTGGATAGAAAGGGATAGTCATGATTTATGTAAATGGCCGAGGACTTAGCCCCCTTGCGACAATTGCCGCTATTGCGGCCTGCATTTTCTTTGGCATTTTGCTACTGCCGATTCTTTCGGGGCTTTTCATTGCTATTTTGCTTTTTATCCTTGTCGTTGTCCTCTATGGCATCTACTGGCGTTGGCGTCATGGAGATCCTCTGAAGCATATGCAAGAGGAACTCGCTTCTCGGATGCAGGCAAAAGCAGAAGGTCGTGAGACTCCTCGCGAAGAGCCAAAAAAAGAGAATGCAGAACCCGCCAACCGTACACGCGTGGGTGTTAAACGTGTTGCCGAAGTCGAGGATGCCGTCATCATCGATGAGACGGATCCTCGTCACTAGAACTTAAGGAAGTTCTTCAAATTCGTCCAAATCTGTTGCCGCTTAGAAGAGAAGCCCTCAACGGTTCTTCTTTCGATTTTGGTGGCGCTATCGGCTGTTCTTGTTGGGATTGTCCAAACGGGGTCAGACCAAACTCCCGAGAAGAGGGCGCTGTCTCGCGTTGGCGCAGAGCCTCCGGGGGTGTGAAAGAGATCAGCCGATCCACTGATACTCTTATCGACTAAGTTAATTTGCACAATAGCAGCGAGGCGGCAGAGCGCATTTTGGACGACGAGGTTCTCGGTGGCGAGAACTCCACCAGAGAGGTTTAACTCAGCAGAAGCCTCATCAAAGGAGCTCTTTGCCGCTTTTCTCGTAGCAAGGTTTGTGCTCGTGGGCTTTTCGAGATTGATGCCACGAAGTTCACCGCGAAGAATCCGCAAGGCGCCAGACCCTGAAACGGTAGTGAAGTCGTTTCCCTTCCCCGAGAGTTTTAGCGTGCAGTTCGTTTTCCCGGCTAAGGGAGATACGACGAAAAGTTTTTCAAAGGAAACAGAATCAAGAACGCAATCTGCAGTCCAATCGCCAGTGTCTGTGAGTTGGAAAGTGCCTTCCATGCGCCCTTCAGCGAGATTCAGTACGGCATCCTTTGTGCTAAGAAGACCATCGGTAAGATTGAGATTGGCGTGAAGTTGTTCGGCAATGATGTTTTCGACGCGTAGCTTCCCGACGCGGAGCTCTCCCTCGTAATCAACGGAATGTAGCCAAGATAAGTTAGAGATAACGGGCGCTTTATCAAATTCGAGAGCGGCAAGTGTGAGGTTTCCAGCGAGTTTCGGAGAATCCGTCCACTGTAAGGCACCGTTGTAAGAGAAAGCAGATTGCGCCAAGGTTCCCCCAAGCGTAAGGGAGAGGTTCTTTTCAGCAAAAGAGCCTTCAGCGTTGCCCTTTATTGTTGCTTGGAAGTTCTCAGGGAATCCACTGAGTCCTTTTGTGTGGATGTTCCCTGTGATATCGGAAAAACGGACAGCCTTCGTTGTGAGATTCGTATCAACAGCAGTCGTTAAATCAATTTTCGCAGACGAGGTTTCCGTTTCCTTTTGGAATGTCACCTGCATCTCAGGTGTTGCAAGGCGCGTTGCTGTGGCAAGGAAGTCAGCAAGGGCAAAGGAGAAATCCCCCTTTGTCTTATCGGGGGCACTTACGGAAATCTTTAGATTTACGCCCGTTGCTTCTTCTGGAGTAAAGCGAAGGCGGTTAGCGGAAGCGAGAAGAACGTGTTCGCCAGAAAGATTCGTAACGCTCCCACTCGAGCTTAAATTCCGAAGTGTCAATGTACGGGCTGAAGAAGAAATCCCAAGGGCTGCTTCTAGCGTTAGAGATCCTTTGATTGAGCTTTGAGCCTCACTCTCGCCGTTGCCATCTCGGAAATGTAGATTGGCGCTTACCGGGGCCTCACTCTCAGGGGAAAGTTCTCCCAAGCGGGCATCTAACTTCTCGAGAGTTAAAAGTGTCGTGGCGTTTTCAAGAATCCCAACGGTGCTATTTGTAAGAATCACCTCGCGGACGCGAAGGTTCTTTGGAAAGGTAATTTTCCCGAAAGATTTCTCAAAGGCGTCTTTCCCAAGGAAATCCTCAAGATGCAAAGTGGTTTTTAGGCCATCAACATTCGTGCTATCCAGACGAATTGCACCAAGAGGAAGACTCCAAAGGCTTACGTCGACTCGGACTGTGTCAAGGGAGGCAAGAAGGTGGCTATCGGTTTCTCTTTGCAGTTGAACCTTCGGAAACTCAATAGAAAGCCTCGGAAAATGGTTCACCTTTACGGGTTCAGAAATAACCGCTTTTATTCCGAAATTATCATGCGCAATTGTGACAAAGGTGTTTTTTGCCGCATCCGGGCTAACAAAGTAAAAGATTCCAGCCACAAAAATTCCGAGAGCAATAACGGCGAGCCCTAGAACAAGGCAAAAAGCGTGGACAATGCGGCGAATGATGGCGCGGGCCTTTGTTGTGAATTTCGAAAATTGCAGAGCAAACTTACTCGGTTCTTTTTTCTCAGTGGAAGGCGTTTTCTTTTTTAGAAAAGCAGTATGGGCTTTTACCTTCTCGGAAACCTGTGAGGGAACTGAGCCGAGTTGTTTAGCCTTCTCGGAAATCTTTTTGAAGTCGAATGCCATGGGAAAATCCTTGGTCAGTCAATCTTGAACTTGCCACGCAGAGCATCCAAATTGTCCCGAATGTTTTTGCGGATGTTACTGCGAAGATTCGGGGCGAGACGTTCAAGTGCGTCAAGCGTCATGAAAATGGTACTTTTGCCTTTAATCGAGAGTTCACGGAAGCGATGCAGAAGTTCGTTTTCCTCTTCAAGCGGACGAAGTCTTTCGCCTGTGATAATAAAGTTGGCATCAAAACCGCATGCAGTAAGTCGCATCAAAGAGAAGAGCCCAGGGTCGAATTCACCAGCTTCAACCTGTTGATATTTTTCGATGGAGATACCAATGAGTTGAGCAATCTGTTTTTCTGTAAAACCAAGGCGTTCACGCTCGAAGCGAATTCGGGCCGTGAGTTCTTTACGCTTTTTAGTAACAGCTAATGCCATGGTTCGCGATATCCTTTCAAGTTCCCCGAAAAAGACAGACAAACGCCAAGCCAAAGTTTTTTCACTTAATGGCTCGGCAAGACGTGACTTCCGTCAAATATTGGAATGAATATATCAGAATTTGTCTTCCCTGCCTGAAAATAGACATTTTTCATGCCTATTTTTTCTGCGTGTTGTAACACACGATTGTATTCAAGTGTTGTAAGAGGACGGTTGATTTCTCTGTGGCGGTTCGCTTTGTATAGCGGCATGTATTGGTTCATCACAGAAACGTAGATTGTGTCTTTAAAGGTTTCATAAAGCCAATCTAGGCACTTGCAACTATCACGCCACTGCCAGGGGAGAACGAGGTGTCGAACGATGAGTCCCCGTTTTAAGATTCCGTTTTCTCCAAACGTAAGGGGCCCTGTCATATCAAACATTGTCTTGATTGCTTCCTTGGCAACTTCGGCATAGTCGGGGGTTCCTGAGTAGCGACTTCCTAAGCGCGAATCGAAATACTTCAAATCAGGCATAAAAACGTCAACTAGCCCTTCAAGCCTTCGGAGTGTCTCGGGAATTTCGTAGCCATTTGTGTTGTAGACAACGGGAATGTGAAGCCCAGAGGCCTTAGCTTTTCGTAACGCAGGGATGATGGTTTCTGCGTAGTGCGTTGGCGTGACAAGCTCAAGAGTTTCTGCCCCTCGGGCCTCTTCTTCTAAGAAAATCTCTGCAAGTCTTTCTTCACTTACGACAATGCCACGCCCCTCTTGACTGATTTCGTGGTTCTGACAGAAGCAGCAACGCATGTTGCAGTTAGAGAAAAAGACGGTTCCCGCTCCGCGCTTACCGGAAATGCAAGGTTCTTCCCAGGCGTGAAGGCTCACGAGAGCAACCGTAGGAGCCCAAGCACTCCGACAAAGAGACCTCTTTATGCCCGCAGCACTCGAGCGATCCGTGTTACAGCGCCTAGGACAAAGGTTACAGAGTAGAGGAGCCATTTTCTTTAACTATTCAGAAAACAAAACCGCGGGTTCATCGCCCGCGGCTTTGAGGTTCTTCGCAGGCTTCTTTTTAAGCCTTCGGTTCGTTACGTAAACGGATGTGCAATTCGCGTAACTGCTTCTCATCGACTGGGCTCGGAGCACCCGTGAGTAAGCACTGTGCACGCTGTGTCTTCGGGAAGGCAATCACATCACGAATCGAGGGGGCACCTGTCATCATGGTGACAATACGATCGAGACCGAAGGCGATACCACCGTGGGGTGGCGCACCGTACTGCAATGCGTCAAGTAGGAAGCCAAACTTCATACGGGCTTCTTCTGGGCCAATCTTTAGTGCCGAGAAGACCTTGCTCTGTACGTCAGCGCGGTGGATACGCACTGAGCCGCCACCGATTTCCCAGCCATTGAGGACCATATCGTAGGCCTTCGCATAGCAGTTCTCGGGATCGCTCTCAAGCTTATCGACGTCTTCATCATGCGGAGATGTGAAGGGGTGATGGCAAGCAACCCAGCGGTTTTCTTCCTCAGAGAATTCAAACATCGGGAAGTCGACAACCCAAAGGGGCTTCCAGCCCGCTTCGAAGAGGCCATTCTTGCGACCGAATTCACCTAAACCAATCTTTAAGCGCAATGCACCGAGGCTATCGTAGACAACCTTAGCCTTGTCCGCGCCGAAGAAGAGAATATCGCCATCCTCAGCGCCCGTTACCTTCAAAAGTTCGGCAAGAATCTCGTCTGAGAGGTTCTTAACAATGGGGCTCTGCAAGCCTTCGCGGCCCTTAGCCTTCTCATTGACCTTGATGTAGGCAAGACCTTTAGCGCCATAAATCTTGACGTACTCGGTGTAGCCATCAATCTCCGAGCGCGGCATCGAGCAGGCACCAGGAACACGCAACACAACAACCTTGCCATTGTGGAGGCTTGTGACGGAACTGAAGACCTTGAAGGCACTGTTCTTAACGATGTCTGTGACTTCCAAGAGCTCGAGTTTCACACGAAGGTCAGGCTTATCGGAACCGAAACGCGCCATCGCCTCCTTATAAGGCATGACAGGGAAGCGTTCTCCATCGGGAACAAGCTTAACGTCGAGAACCTTCTCAAAAACCGTGCGAATCATTCTTTCAAAAAGATCACGAATTTCGTGTTCGTTTAAGAAGCTTGTTTCGCAATCGATCTGTGTGAATTCGGGCTGACGGTCAGCGCGCAAGTCTTCATCGCGGAAGCATTTGACAATCTGGTAGTAGCGATCAAAGCCAGCGACCATGAGCATCTGCTTAAAGAGCTGCGGCGACTGCGGCAAGGCAAAGAACATGCCGTCCTGCACACGAGAGGGCACCAAGTAGTCACGGGCGCCTTCAGGTGTTGACTTCGTGAGAACTGGGGTCTCGATGTCGATAAAGCCCTGGTCGTCTAAGAAGTGACGCACGGCCTGTGTGACCTTGAAGCGTAACTTCATATTCCGTTGCATCTGCGGACGACGCAAGTCGAGCACACGGTATGTCAGACGAGCGGTTTCGCTCACGGTATCGTCGTCAAGCTGGAAGGGAGGTGTTAGAGACGGATTCAGAATCTCAAGTTCTTTGCAGAGAACTTCAACACCACCAGAAATAAGGGAATCGTTCTTTGTGCCTTCGGGGCGAGAACGAACGAGCCCGGTTAACTTTAAGCAGTACTCGTTACGAATCTTCTCGGCATTAGCGAAGACCTCAGGGCAATCAGGGTCGCAGACAATCTGCACAATACCCTCGCGGTCACGCAAGTCAATAAAGATAACGCCGCCGTGATCACGACGACGGTGTGCCCACCCATAAAGGGTGACAGTCTGGCCGATGTACTTCTCATCAATCAGGCCACAGTAGTTGGTACGCATAGGTACTCCTAAATCACGGCCATATTCGAATGTTTTAGGCCGCAAAAAATCGCATCTCCTTTAGAGGAGACGACAATAGACAAAATTTCCCGACAAAAGTTTACCCTCAAATGGACGGTTAGCGTGATTTTTTCACAGGTTTTTTCGGCTTGTAACCTGCGGATTCTTCAGCTTTTTTCCTCTTTGCCACAGATAAGGAAGAGGCCGATAAGGATATTAAAGACCGACATTGTCATGTAGCCAGAGGCGTAACTCTCCGTCAATCGCTCGACAAACATGAAAATCGCGGGGAAAAGAACGGAACCGAAAAAGGAGAAAAAGAGGATTCCTCCCGTCGCTGTCCCTGCCTGCCCTTTTGGAGCGGAGCGAGCCATAAGAGCGAGCGCAACACCGTTCCATCCGATAGAGGTTGCGCCAATGATTCCTGCAAAAAGAAGGAGAGCCCAAGTTGGGGCATCTTTTGGCAACTGCGTGAGAATGAGTAAAGCCACTGCTGCGGTTAGCCCAAGACCGCCTAAAACATGCCGAGGATTTAAAAACACATCAGAAAACCATCCCCAAAATGGGCGGCCGAACATACCGCCTACGTTCGCTACTGACAGAACAAGACCAGCAAAAAGGAGTTCCGTCCCACGTTCTTCAAAAAAGTAACTCACTAGAAAGCTTAGGACACAGAGTTGCATCCCGTTGTAGACAAAACAGACGAGCGTGATATGGCGAAGTTTGCGAGAGTGAATGACAAGGAGAAGCGAGGAAAAGACAGATTTCTTAGAAGGTCGCAGAGAGCTATCTGCATAACTATCGAGCTCGCGGCGAAAGACGGAACTTAAGAGAGCGAAGGTGACGCAAAATCCTGCCATGACATACATCGCAGTTTCCCAGCCTTTAGTTTCTGCAATAAAGGGTGTTAAGACACCAGCTAGGGCAAATCCGAGAGGGACACCTGTTTGTTTTAGGGAAAAGACAAGACCGATGCGAGAATTGGGGACGTAGCGAGAAAGTAGGTCGCTTGATGCTGGCGTCATGAGGCCGTAGCCTATGCCAAGGAGAAACGCCCCGAGACCCACTGCCGCAAGAAGATGCCAGCAGCCGAAAAGTAGCCCAATGCAAACAAAAAGCAGAGCAACCTGAGTGACACGAATTGCACCGTATCTAGCCAAGTAACCACCGCAGGTTGGTGCCGAAACAGCAGATCCTGCGTAGATTAATCCAATGTAGCTACCGATTAACGAAGCAGGAACGCCTAAATCTGCTGCGACCAAGGGGGCAACGGTTGCCATAGACATCATGGCGCAGGAAGCGGCAATCTGCATTGCAGTTGTCGAAACGATTGCTTTTGCCTCAAGATGCGAATTTTGGGTCATAGTGTGCGTCGAAATGCGGAAGCGAGAAATAACTATAGTGAGTTTTGAGAAACAAAAACTCTCATAAGTTTTTCCTCGGATGCGAAGCGCGGAGCCGCGCTTTTGGATTTCTCGTATATAAGTCTTCCGTTGGATTGTCGTAAAAGACTTGCGCCAAGTCTCCTGTCCTTCTGAGGGCAAGAGCAAAGTTCACCAAAGCTTTTAAAGATACTTCGCCCGTGGCTTCAAATCGTCGCAATGTTGGAAGTGGAATTCCCGATTTCTCAGAGAGCTCCTTTTGCGACATGTTCTGAGCAAGGCGCACTTTCTTCATGCGCTCAGCCATCTCAAGCCGAATTTCCTTTGGTGGTTTTAATTCCTCTATGCCGGTAATCACACGCTATCTCCAAGGGAATAATTAATTGATAATATAGTATTGCTTGAACCTAATTATCTTATTTTATAGATAATATATTGTTACTTATATTGTTGACGTTTATCCGAATTTTTTCAACCTGATGCCGTGATTTTTTGGGCTTCTTCTCGAAATCGAGGGGGCATTGGGCGTGCTACGATTCACGCCAACGAGATTAGAGACTTTTGGGAAATTCTTATGACCAAGAAATTTGTTCGTCTTGCTACGTTTGCCGCGGCTGCAACACTTCTTGCTGCTTGCTCTCACCCACAACTTGTGGAAATGGGTGATAGTGCCGATGCTGTTCGCGATAGACTCGGCGCCCCTGAGGCAATGACACCAATGCCAGACGGAACAACGCGTTGGACTTATTCTTCGCAACCCTTTGGGCAGGCCGTCTGGTGGCTTTTCTTGGATAAAGATGGAAAAGTCGTCGCCCGTGAACAAGGACTACAGGAAAAGTACTTCTCACTCATTAAAGTGGGCGTTTCTACAGAAGCGGATGTTTGGGCGCTGTGGGGTAGGTGCGCAGAAAAGTATGAGTTCTCTCTTGTGGGAGAACATGCTTGGATGTATCGCTATCAGGATAGCGGAAGTTTTGATATGGCCGTTTGGCCACAGTTCGACAAAAACGGCATCGTCCGTAGTGTCGATGTGACAATTGATCCATGGAAAGCACGCGATGGCGACTTTCCATGGCCGTAGAAACTACTGCTTTAGGAAATCAATTTCCTTTGGATGAACGATACGGTGGAAATCGGCTGTGTCGATGATAATTGACACGTCGCGTGCCCCTGCGTTAAAGGCAATTTCTTTGTAGCGCGTAAAAAGCGTTGGATCGGCGATTCCGAGGAGTTTCTCATGAAAAGAAACCGGAGGGACGGCTCCGAAAATGCATCCTGTGAGTTCCATAACCTCATCGGCACTGCAAAGACCAGCGCGGCGGGCTCCAAGGGAAGTTGCAAGTTTTGTTAAATCCGCTTGTTTATCCGCAGGGAGAACAGCGAGCACATACTGCTTAACGCCGTTACCTTTCACAAGGCAAACAAGCGCCTTTGCACCCTGTCCCAATTCGGTACCACGGACTTCAGCTACAGATTGACTAGATCTCTCGCATGCCGGATGGTGCACAACACGGTATTTGGCAGAGCCCGAATCGAATAACGCACAGAGCTTTCCAAGAACATCTTCTACCATGATAAAAATACCTTTCTAAAGGAAGAAATACTAAGAATTGTGCGATAGCATACGCCTATGCAAGACAAATTTAAAAATAGCTTTTTAATTGCCGCTCCCGGGATTGATGATGCGGTTTTCTCCCGCACACTCATCTTGTTACTTGAGAAAAGTTCTCAGGGGTCATTTGGTATTGTTGTCAATCGGGAAGGAACATTTGCCCTTTCTGAAGCTTGTAAGCAACTCGGTTTCCCGCCACCGAAAACCGATCGATTGTTTGGCTGGGGTGGACCCGTTTATCCAAGGACAGCTTTTGTTCTTCATAGTCTTCAAGGCGATTGGAAATCCACGGGATTTACGAACGTTAAAGCAGATATCGCGATGACGATTTCTGACGACATCTTGCAGGCTATTGCCGCAGGTGAGGGCCCAGAGAAAACTTACCCAGTCTTGGGTTGTGCGATGTGGGAAGCAGGCCAACTTGAAAAAGAACTCGAAGAGGGTGTTTGGCTTGGATTACAGGCTGAAAGCAAGATTGTCTTTGATGTTCCTCTTGCTGAGCGGTATGAAGCGGCGTTGGCTCTCATTGGAATTGATACAAATTCAGCGGGAAACGTCCTTTCAGATGAACTTGGACACGCTTAGAAAACGCGTCGCTCTCGTTTAAAATAGCGCCTTCTTTTGAATTTAAGTCAACGATGGAAAAGACAGGAATTGTCTTGGCTTTTGATTTCGGTGAGGCACGGATCGGAATCGCACTTGGCAATGCGCTAACAAAAGGCGCAAGGCCTCTTTGCATCGTTGACGCACGAACCAATCAAAAAAAGTGGGAAGAGATTCAAAAGCAACTTGAGGCTTGGAAGCCAGAGCAGCTCGTTGTAGGAATTCCGTCTCACCCCGATGGAACGCCTCATGAAATTACGCGTCTTGCTCTGCGTTTTGCTAGACAACTCAAGGGAAGAACCGCACTGCCCGTCTCCTTGGTCGACGAACGCTATTCGTCGGTTTTAGTGGAAAAAGGGCGCGAAAAAATTGATGATGCCTCTGCAGCAGTGATTCTGCAGCAGTGGTTTGATGAAGGATGTCCTCAAAAAGACACGGGACTATAAAAAAATATGAAAACATTACTCGGAATTTATCGACTCATGAAGATTGGCGTTTATATCGTCGGTTGCTTATTCATGATTGCCTTTGTGATTCCGAATTCCAGCCCAGAAAACCGTGGGCGCATCATTCGCAGGTGGGCTCGGAAACTTCCGGAGATGATTGGAATCCGCATTGAACATACGGGGACTTTAGATTGCCCTGAGGCTTTTGACTCGGGAATAACTCCCAATGCGATAGGGCGCCTTTTGGTTTCTAATCACGTTACATTTTTGGATCCCTTTGTTATCGATGCGGTACTGCCCGCGGGATTTGTTGCAAAGGCAGAGATTGGTCGTTGGCCGGTTATTGGAAAGATTGCAAGCGCCGTTGGAACGATTTATATCGAACGCAGTAACAAACGGGCACTAATCGGGATAGCAGAGACGATGGAAAAGGCCTTGCGAGAAGGGCGTAACGTCCTGGTTTTCCCCGAAGGGACAACTTCAGACGGCTTGGGACTTTTGAAGCTACATTCCAATCTCTTTGAAGCCTCGGCAAAGACAGAGGCGCCTACGATTCCATTGCTTGTTCGCTATAAAAAAGATGGGAAACCAACAACAATTGCCTCTTGGACAGGGCATGAACCGCTGATGACACGCCTCTGGGCAATTCTTTGCACCAAGGGGCTATCGGTAACGGTAGAAATTCTTCCAACAATTACAGGGACAAACCGCCATGAACTTTGCCGCCTGACGAGTGCGGCAATGTCAGAAAGGCTTGGCATCGCCGATCCCTTGGCAGAGACAAAATAGGAGCGCGCGATGACAGTTGCAATTGTCAAGTACGAGGTTACGGTTGGAGAAAAAGACATTGACGTTCTCGATCACGTCAATAATCGCGTTTATCTACGCTGGGTTGAAGAGGCGGCGAAATTCGCTTCAGATATCAATGGTTGGACGACGGATGACTATCTAAAACTCGGAGCCGCTTGGATGGCTCGAGAGCACTGGATTGAGTACCTGAGGCCCTGTGCACTTGGCGACAAGATTGAGATTTACACGTGGATTCATTCCTATCAGCGCGGGAGGAGTTTTCGCCGTTACACAATGAAGAACGCAGGCAAGATTTGTTGCGTTGCTGCCACAGAATGGGTCTTTGTTGATTTAACGACACGCCGTGCGATTGATTGTCCTCCGAATGTCTGTGATTGTTTCACGCCCGTAGCGGGGGATGACCCGCGACTCAAAGAACTCGGTATCGCGCGCTGTGTACGTTTTTCGCCGCTTGGACTTGCGTGAAACCGAATGTAAGAAACCACGAAGATTTTGAGGCTCTGTGATAACATCGGCTGAATCGATGTTCAGTCTATTCGATTGCAATGCAAGTTGATGATTCTTTTCTGCTGATTGACAACGTCAAGTTCGGCTATGGGGAGCGTACGATTCTCGACGGAGTGACGATGCGCTTCGGCCGAGGTAAGGTTGTTGCCATCATGGGCGGCTCTGGCATGGGTAAGACTACGCTTCTTAAACTCATCGGGGGCCTTCTCGTAGCACAGTCAGGACGTATCGTTTTTGATGGGGAAACCATTGATCCCCTCGATGAAGCTTCCCTCTACGCGATGCGTAAGCGCATGGGGATGCTCTTTCAGTTCGGTGCCCTTTTTACAGACCTTTCGGTTTTTGAGAATGTGGCTTTCCCCTTGCGAGAAAGAACAACATTAGATGAAGAAACGATTCGAGACCTAGTTCTCATGAAACTTAATGCCGTGGGACTTCGCGGTACGGCAGATTTGATGCCTGCGGAAATCTCTGGCGGCATGGCTCGTCGCGTAGCTCTCGCTCGGACGATTGCTCTTGATCCACAGCTTATTTTGTACGATGAACCGTTTGCGGGACTCGATCCAATTTCTATGGGTGTGACCTCTCGCTTAATTCGTCAGTTAACGGATGCACTCAATGCGACAGCTATTGTTGTCACGCACGATGTTTCTGAGACATTTGCTATCGCCGATTATGTTTACATGATTAACGAGGGGAAGGTTTCAGGCGAGGGAACCCCCGAGGAACTTCAGAAGTCTGAAGACCCCTTTGTGCGGCAATTCTTGGATGCGCTTCCCGATGGGCCAGTGCGTTTTCATTATCCTGCTCGCTCCTTGGATGCGGATTTCTTAGAAGAGGGAAAAGATGCGTAGTTTGGAGACATTGATTTCCTCTTTAGGACGTGCCGCAATCAATCAGACGAAAGCGATTGGGCACTTCGGCATTTTCTCTTGGCAAACACTTTGCCTTGTGCCAGCGGCATTGCGGCGCTTTTTCCTTGTTGCACAGCAGATTCACTTTATCGGGAATTATTCGTTAGTCATTATTTCGGTTTCTGGTCTCTTCGTTGGATTTGTCTTGGGGCTACAGGGCTATGTGACACTCGTGCGATTCGGAAGCGAACAGGCTTTAGGTGTTTTGGTTGCCCTCTCTCTTATGCGTGAATTAGGCCCTGTTGTTACGGCCCTTCTTTTCGCAGGCAGAGCGGGAACTTCTCTTACCGCAGAAATTGGTTTGATGCGAGCTGGCGAGCAGTTTGCGGCTATGGAGATGATGGGGGTAGACCCGATGCGTCGGATTATTGCGCCACGCTTTGTTGGCTCTGTCATTTCAATGCCAGTTCTTTCGATTATTTTCTCTGCCATTGGTATCTTCGGCGCGTGGATAGTCGGTGTTGTGCTAATCGGCGGAGATGACGGCGCATTTTGGTCGCAGATGCAGGCAAGTGTGGATGTCTTCGATGATGTACTAAACGGCATGATTAAATCTGTCGTTTTCGGTATTGCTGTTGGATTGATTGCGCTCTTTGAAGGATACAGCGCGCAGGCGACTCCTGAGGGGGTCTCACGAGCGACAACACGCACAGTTGTTGTTAGCTCTTTATTTGTATTGGGTTTGGACTTTGTCATGACTGCGTTCATGTTCACAAATGTATGAGGGATATAGGTATATGAAACGCCTTCATTTGGAATTTTTAGTGGGTTTATTCATCGTTGCAGGATTTGCTGCTTTGGGCTTCGTTGCCTTGCAGGCGGCAAACCTAGGTAATCTCAACATGAATACACATGCCTATACGGTAACGGCATATTTTGACAATATTGGTGGTCTTAAACCGCGAGCTTCTGTTAAGAGCGCCGGTGTCGTTGTGGGTCGCGTAAAGAGTGTTACCTTCGACACAGAGACATTTCAGGCTAAGGTTGAATTAGCTATTGATAGCCGTTATACCTTTCCGACGGATAGTTCTTTGAAGATTCTCACCTCGGGACTCCTCGGAGAACAGTATGTTGGTATCACTGCGGGAGCTGAAGAGAGCAACTGGACTGAAGGATCTAAGGCTGAGAGAACGCAGTCAGCGATTGTTCTTGAGAACCTAGTCGGTCAGTTTATGTATCAATTTGCAGAGAAGAATGGGGAGAAAAAATGAAAATAAAGAAGACCCTCCTTGTCTGTAGTTCTGTAGCTGCAATGCTCTTAGCAGGTTGCGCACAGATTCCCGAAGGTGCAGGAGAAAACCCAGCGGATCCTTGGGAGAAAATGAATCGACAAACCACGGCATTTAACGATGTCGTCGATCAGTATTTCATGGAACCCGTTGCCCGAGGGTATCGCAAAGTGACGCCAGAACCCGTTCGGGAGGGAATTTCCAATGTCTTCAGTAATTTGGGCGAACCTCGTAACTTTGTAAACAATGCCTTGCAAGGTAAGGGGAGAAGCGCCTTAGCATCCCTTTATCGCTTAATTATCAATACGGTTTTCGGATTGGGCGGTATCTTTGATGTTGCAGGCTCTGTCGCAGGAGTTGCTGAGGAAAGTACGGGATTTGGAACAACGTTAGGTGTTTGGGGCGTTCCGCAGGGACCGTACCTTGTCCTTCCCTTCGTGGGACCCTCTAGCGTAAGAGACGCACCAGGCTTTGTGGTCGATCAGGTCGCGTATCCTCTTAACTACTACTGTGAAGAGGGTTGGGTTTACTGGACAGTTTCAGGCGTGCACGCAGTGAGTGTAAGAAGCGATCTTCTGCCTCTAACAGATACGCTTAAGAATTCTGTAGATCCCTATGTCATGACCCGTGAGGCCTACTTTGGAAATCGTCGTAAGGCGCTTGGCATAGAAGATGAAAATCCCTTTGCCGTTGATGAATTTGAGGACGAAGAGAAAGGAGAAGTCACCAAATGATTGCCCGTAGAACATTACTTACAGCCGCTTTAGCCTCGGCCCTGCTTTCTCCTATGTTTGCTTTTGCGGCCGATCAGGGAGGAGACCCTGACCAATGGGTTCTCGAAATGAGTAACAAGGTTCTCGATACGATTCGAGGTGACGCGAAGTTGAAGGCAGGAGACGTCGAAAGGATTCAGGGTTTTGTCGATGAAATCGTGATGCCAGCTGTGGATTTCCTGCGGATGACGCGTATGTGCGTGGGGCCGAAGTGGCGGCAGGCAACGTCTGAACAGCGAGAAAAGTTGCAGGTACTTTTCCGCAACCAACTAATCTCTGTCTATTCTGGGGCGCTTACTGCCGTTAAGGGACAAAAAGCGAAATTGGCCCCTAACCGTGTTAAGCCAACAGAAAAAGACGCTCTCGTTCGCACACTTCTTGTCGAAGCAGGGAAACCCGATATCCACTTGGATTACCGCTTAAAGAAGGTCGATGGCTTCTGGCGAATCGTTGACGTGAATGTAGAAGGTATTTGGCTTGTGGACAATTACCGCAATCAATTTTCTAGTGTTTTGAATACTTCGGGTATCGAAGGTCTCATTAGTGAACTAGAAAAGAAAAATGCGGGGGCCGCAAAGTGATGCGTCTTTCTCGGGATTCCGTGACGATGAAAAATGCCCTCGAAGTGAAAAAAGAGGGCTACGTAGCTCTTGATAGAGGAGATGCTCAGATTGACTTTTCTGCAGTGCAGGAAGTGGATTCTTCAGCTGTCTCTGTGCTTTTGTCTTGGATGCGGTACGCAAAGGAAAAAGGGCTTGCCCTTGAGGTTCACCACGTACCGCATTCTCTCGTGTCCCTTTTAACTTTGTATGGCATTTTGCCTTTGTTCGCTAAAAATATTCGCGGTGAGGATTGACAAAGTTAGCTTGCTTTGAAATAATCCCTCCTCCTTGGCGCATTAGCTCAGTTGGTTAGAGCAGAGGAATCATAATCCTTGTGTCCGCGGTTCAAATCCGTGATGCGCCACCAAATTCTCGATTACCCGAATCTTAAGATTCGAGCAGAATCGGAAACAAGCCGAATTCCCTAAAAAAGGGTTCGGCTTTTTCTTTGCCTTTCCCAAAAATACGGTGGCTCAACCTCTCAAGATAAATCATCGTGAGGGGGAAGCGACATTGCTGAAATTGTGCAGGTTTTCCAAAAAGTGCAAGGAGAGACGGCGTTCTGTTTCTGCGAAAAGAAGTGTGAGTTCTTTTTATGCTTTTTCTAAATCAAGGCAAACATCGGAATACCGATATAGGTAAAACTCCCTGTAAAACAGCTCAATGTGGCGCTTACATTTGACAGAGGTCAATTCGTGTAAGACAAAGCGGAGGCAAGAGCCGCGATACAATCAGTAACAGATAAGAGACTCCTTTATAGGAGTCTTTTGTTTCTTCGGTAATTTTTGACCGAAACCCTTGGGCTGCCTCCGGGGAGAATAGGGAGGCAATTTTATGGTTATAAGCAAATGTCGACAAAAAGTAATAGCAAACGTTACATCGCAATCGGGCTTATGCTCTTTGCGCTGTTTTTCGGTGCCGGCAACTTAATCTTCCCTGCAGCAATGGGACAGAGCGCTGGCGAAAATGTGTGGTGGGCCCTTTTGGGCTTCTGCATTACGGGTGTCGGCTTGCCGGTTTTGGGTGTAATGGCGATGGGTTATTCGGGATGCCGCAGTCTGCAAGAACTTGCTAGCCGCGTTCATCCTTGGTACGGCCTTTTCTACACGGTTCTAAGCTACCTTGCGATTGGTCCGTGCTTCGCCGTCCCGCGTACAGGAACAGTCTCTTTTGAAATTGCTGTTCGTCCTTTCCTCTCGGAAGGAAGCGCGGATATCGGACTGCCAATCTTTTTGGCTATCTTCTTCGCAGTTACATTCTGGTTTTCGGCCACGCCGTCTAAGCTCGTAGATCGCGTCGGTAAGGTACTTACCCCCGCACTCGTTCTGACGTTGGCCTTGTTCATTTTGCAGTCGTTCCTCACACCGATGGGTTCTCCGCAGCCTGCGGCCGCTACCTATGGCACAGCCTCTGTTGCAACGGTTCAGGGTATTCTTGACGGCTATAACACGCTTGATGCGATTGCCTCTCTCGTGTTCGCTATGCTCGTGATTTCTGCTGTGAAAGAATCTGGAATCACCCATGAGAAGGCGATTGTTGCTCAGGTTTATAAGAGTGGCATCATCGCGGGTGTGCTGCTTGCCTTGATTTATATCTTCGTAGCGAAGATTGGCGCAGAAAGCGTCATGGCTATCGGTATGAAGGATACGGGAGCTCCCGTGCTTGCAGAAAGTGCCAAGGTACTCTTCGGTAACTCTGGCGCAATGCTCCTTGCCGTTATCGTTTTGCTTGCCTGCTTGACGACAGCTATTGGTCTTGTGACCTGCTGCGCGGCATACTTCCTGCATCTTACGGGTAAGTTCACCTATGTCATCTGGGCGGCTATCTTCTCGGTGGTCTCGTTCCTCATCGGGCTCTTTGGTCTAAAGACGATTATTGTTTCGACGATTCCTGTCCTGATGTTTATTTATCCGCTTTGCATGGCACTTATGGCTTTGGCTTTCTTCCACAATTGGTTCGATGGTCGCCAGTGCGTGTATGCCTCCACGATGGCTTTCACATTCGTGATGGCGTTAATCAGTGGTCTGGAAACAGCAGGTGTTTCTCTCGGAGGCTTGGGTGCCTTCTTGCATGAAACAGTTCCGCTTTACTCTTTCGGCTTAGGCTGGGTATCCTTCGCCGTGACCGGTGCAATTGTTGGACTTGTCTGGAAGGCAGTTAAGCCTATTGAAAAGGAATAAATCACAAAGCGTGATTTAGCAAAGAAGCCGGCCTTTTCCTAATGATTGGAGAGGTCGGTTTTTTTATGTGGGAGAAGATTTATGGCGGAAAAGACTTTCACGGTTGAGCGTTGTGATCATATTGTTCTTACCGTTGCCGATAAGGGAAAGACTGTTGCTTTTTATACAGAAGTGCTTGGAATGCGGGCAGAAGAGTTTGGTTCTGCCCGCGTAGCACTCGTTTACGGAACTGGGAAAATTAATCTTCATGAAGCCTCTGGCGCTCCCATCCTCCCTCGGGCAAAGGAGCCCACGCCAGGCTCTGCTGATTTATGTTTTATCGTGGATAGCCCGTTAGACGTGGTTATCGCCACGCTAAAGGAGAAGGGCGTTGCTATCGAGCTTGGGCCTGTTGAGAGAACGGGCGCTTTCTCAAAGTTGCGATCCGTTTACGTACGAGACCCTGACGGTAATCTCATCGAACTCGCAAACACGGTCGATTGAAAGGGCCGCGAAATAGCCTTTTTTCGGGAAAAATTTGACGTTGAAATTAAAAAAACACCGCAGGTCGCATTGACTTGCGGTGTTTTGGTATCTGGTGGGAGCGCAGAGACTCGAACTCTGGACCGACGGATTAAGAGTCCGCTGCTCTACCAACTGAGCTACGCTCCCATGCCCGATTGAGACCGATCCATTGGTGGGTCGTGCGAGATTCGAACTCACGACCAACGGATTAAAAGTCCGCTGCTCTACCGACTGAGCTAACGACCCCCTTTAAACTAAGCGGTCAGCTCAAGTTCACAGAGGAACAGTCAACCGAGGGAGCGAATTAAACACGAATTTTCTAGGGTTGTCAAGCCCCGAAAAACCTTTTTTTGGGAGCGTTGCGGCATTCGTTTCTCTCTTAAGACCCCTCGGATTTTCTCTTTTTGCTATCAAATTAATCAAAACTATATGTTTTAGTCACTCATATTAGGGTAAACACTAATATAAATAATCCATTTAAACCGCGCAAACAGAAAAAAACGGTGCATAATAAAAAATGAAAGAAACGAAAAGAGGGCGTTAAGCTCCAATTCTTTAAAAGGATTGATAGAGTTTCGCGGTTTAGAGGATAATTTAGTGATCCTGAAAACTTTTCCTCTTTCAATTTTTGGTATTTGATAGTTATTTTCTATTTTAGGAGACTGCATTATGGCAGCCGATAAGAAGAAGTCCGATTCCGTGCGTGTTGAGCGTGTTAATGACCAGGTCGAACGTAAAAAGGCCCTAGAAGCCGCATTAGCGTATATCGAAAAAGAATTCGGTAAGGGTTCGATTATGCGTATGAGCGATTCGGACCATGTTGAGGATGTTGAAGTTGTAAGCACGGGTTCTCTCGGTCTTGACTTGGCTCTCGGTGTCGGTGGATTACCCCGTGGCCGTGTGGTGGAAATCTTCGGGCCGGAAAGCTCTGGTAAGACGACTCTCACGCTACACGTCATCGCTGAGATGCAAAAGATTGGTGGAACGTGCGCCTTTATCGATGCTGAGCACGCTTTGGACGTTCAGTATGCGCAAAAGCTTGGTGTCAAACTCGATGAACTTCTCCTTTCTCAGCCTGACACCGGTGAGCAGGCTCTCGAAATCACGGATGCCCTAGTTCGCTCTGGATCTGTTGATTTAATCGTTATTGACTCTGTGGCGGCTCTTACGCCAAGAAGCGAAATCGAGGGCGATATGGGTGAGGCTCTCCCAGGGCTTCAGGCTCGCCTAATGAGTCAAGCGCTTCGTAAACTTACCGCTTCGATTACAAAGACGAAGACTCTTGTCGTCTTCATCAACCAGATTCGTATGAAGATTGGTGTGAGCTACGGCAATCCTGAGGTTACGACAGGTGGTAACGCTCTGAAGTTCTATAGCTCAGTTCGTATTGATATCCGCCGTAAGTTGCCTCTAAAGCATGGTGATGAGGTCTACGGATCGGAAACACGCGTGAAGGTTGTAAAGAACAAGGTCGCTCCACCCTTTAAAGAAGCGATGTTTGACATCCTCTACGGGGAAGGGATTTCTCACGAAGGCGAATTAATCGATTTGGGTGTCGAACTTAACGTGATTGCTAAGAGCGGTGCTTGGTATAGCTATGAAGGAGAACGCATTGGTCAGGGTCGAGACAATGTGCGTGAATACCTTAAGAGCAATCCAGAAGTTGCAATCGAAATCGAAAACAAGATTCGTGCCTTACGCGGTATGAAAGCTAAGCCTACGAGCCTCGTTGCCTCGGAAGAAGAAAAGCCTGAGGTAAAGAAAGCTAAGGCTGATGCCGCTGAAGAATAATGGCTGAAGGTAAGGTAAAAACCCTTGCAAAGCCCCGTAGCCTCGCGGCGCGGGGCGTTGCGCTCTTAAGCAGGAGAGAGTATTCCCGTAAGCAACTGCGGGAGCGCTTAGCCGAGGGTGGTGACTCTCCCGAGGCGCTAGAAGAAACACTCGACCTTTTGGAGCGAAAGGGCTATCTAAACGATGAGCGCTTCGCTGAAAGCCTTTGCCGCGCAAAGGGAAGTCGCTATGGGAACTTCCGACTGCAGATGCAATTGCGAGAAGCGGGCGTTGCCGGGGAGATTATCTCTCGGGTTCTTGGAGAGGCCACAGATGAAGTCGAGAGGGCAAAAGAAGTCTGGTCTCGACGTTTTGATTCGATAGCAGAAGACGAAAAAGAGAAAGCACGTCAAGTACGGTTTCTTGCAAACCGTGGTTTTTCCTTTGACACAATTCAAAGGGTTCTTTCGCGCGTGAGAGAAGAACTCTCCTCTCGTTAACCCTAATATCCAATACAATGCGCGATATTCTCTTTCAAGAAGAAGAGAAACTTTAAATCACATCGAGGAGTACGCATTTCGTGCAATCCATTATTGATTTGCTCGTCAATTTGCATTGGGGAGCCGTTGGACAGATTATTCTCATTGACTTACTTTTAGGCGGTGACAACGCTGTTGTTATTGCCTTGGCTTGTCGAGATCTTCCACACAACCTAAGGTTTAAGGGTATTGTGCTTGGAACGGCTGGTGCCATCATCCTTCGCGTCATCCTCATTACCTGCGCTGTGGCTCTTCTCGATTTGCCATTTCTCAAGGTTGTCGGCGGTGCCCTGCTTATTTGGATTGGCGTTAAGTTGCTACTTCCAGAGACAGAATCCGCAGAAGAAAAAATTGCTTCAAGCACAAAGCTCTTTGCTGCTGTTAAGACGATTATCGTCGCTGACTTTGTGATGAGCTTAGATAACGTGCTTGCCATTGCTGCGGCCGCCCAACAGGCCCACGATGATCACCAGACACTTCTTGTGATTTTTGGTCTTTTGGTTTCAATTCCTTTTATCGTTTTCGGTAGCCAAATCGTCCTTGCTTTCTTGGATAAGTTCCCTGTCATTGTTTGGTTCGGTGGTGCGCTCCTTGGTTGGATTGCAGGATCGATGATTTCAAGCGACAGTTGGGTTTTGGAACAGTTCCCGTCTCTTGCAGGGCAGCATACGCTTGCCTGTGTTGTGGGAGCAGCAATCGTTGTAGCGATTGCTTATCTCGTTAGACGGAAAAGGCTAGAGAAGGAGAAAAACTAAGAAGGAAGATCTAGGTCTCTAAGAGCCGTAAGTAGGCTCATAGAAGTGCCTGTAGCAGAAATAGACTTTTCTGGTACAGATTTCCCGTCTTTCCCAAGAAGAATACGAACGGGGATGCCTGCGCGCTTTGCCGCTTCTAAGTCTCTTTCCTTGTCTCCAAAGGCGATACTAGAAGGTAAGTCAATTTCTAAATCTTTTGCGGCCTTAAAAAAGAGTCCAGCGGCAGGCTTCCTACAATCACAAACAGCGCGATAGGCTTCAAGTGGCGCATCAGGGAGATGTGGACAGCAGTAAATCCCCGCTAGCGGGGCTCCTGCATCACGGAAAATCTTTTCGATGTGGCAATTGAGTTTTGCGAGATCTTCTTCCGTGTAAAACCCACGCGCAATGCCAGATTGATTGGTGATAATGACAAGAGAAAAGCCTTCCTCGTAGAACGCACG
>CAZHBC010000004.1:0-5624 GCA_964530715.1 uncultured Sutterella sp.
CCTCTATGGCACAGTTGACACGCGCACTGTGCGTCTTGCCTTTGAAGAAGCGGGGCGGCTCACGGAACTCACGGTCGCAGAAGGAGCAACGGTAAAGAAAGGAGACCGCGTTGCTGCGATTGATGCCGAGCAATATCAAATTCTCCTTAACCAAGCACTAGCCACCGAAGCCGTTGCAAAGAAGAATCTCGATTTACTCTTAGCTGGGGCACGCTCTGAAGACATCGCAGCCGCCAAGGCGCGCCTTGCCGCAGCCGAGGCCGCAAAAGACCTTTCTAATCGCACTTGCCGTCGTGAGAAAAAGCTGGGAACAGCGACAACGCCACTAAAAATTGACCAAGCCTGCTCTCAAGCAAAAGCCGATAAAGCGAGTGCCGAAGCCGCAAGAAAAGAACTCGAACGCTTAGAAGCAGGGACTCGCGCGGAAGAAATTGCCGTAGCACGAGCGGAACTCACTAAAGCCCAGGTTCAGACCACAAACGCTCGGAGAGCCCTAAGAGAGTGTGTACTCCTCGCTCCTGCTGACTTCGTTGTTCGTGCAAGGCTAAAGGAACCAGGCGACATGGTTTCCGCTTCTGTCCCCGTCTTAGAAGGCGCCCTGATGAATCCCTTGTGGATTCGTGCGTGGGTAGACGAAGTCAATCTCGGACGCATCACCCCAGGGATGAAAGCCTCCGTTGTGACAGATAGTGCCCCTGGGGAGAAAATTCCCGCAACTGTTGGTTTTGTCTCTACGGTTGCGGAATTCACCCCAAAGTCTGTGCAGACCGAAGCGGTGCGAACGACGCTTGTTTACGAAGTGCGCCTTACTGTTAACGATGAAAAGAACCTTTTGCGTCTTGGAATGCCCGTTACAGTGAAACTTGAGGAAACGCATGCCAATCCCTGATGCCCTGCACCTTGCAGGCGTCACACGGCGTGAGAAAGGTGTTACAAAGCCGATTATTTCCGATGTGACGCTCACGGTTCCCGCTGGGCGCCTAGCAGCGCTCGTGGGACCAGACGGGGCAGGAAAAACCACCCTCATGCGGATTGCCTCTGGGATCCTAAAGCCGCAGACGGGCTCCGTTTCCCTCTTCGGAAAAGATCTCTACGAGGAAAACAGCATCGCTTCAAGTCTCGTAGGCTACATGCCTCAGCAGTTTGGTCTCTACGAGGACCTTTCTGTGATGGAAAATTTTCTCCTTTACGCAGACCTCTTTGGTCTCTCTGAAACCGAAAGAGCCGCACGGTTCACAGAACTTCTTTCCATGACAGATTTAACGCGTTTTACGAACCGGCTCGCGGGGAAACTTTCCGGTGGCATGAAGCAAAAGCTAGGTCTTGCCTGTGCACTTTTAAACCGCCCTCCTCTTTTACTTTTGGATGAACCAACCGTAGGGGTCGACCCTCTTTCAAGACGAGAACTCTGGGCAATACTTAAAAAGTCCGTTGGGCAAGGGAAAATGACAGCTCTCGTTGCCACGACCTATACGGATGAGGCAGCCCTTTGCGATGACGTGTTTTTACTCGATAACGGAAAGATCTCGCTCACGGGGACGCCAGAGGCGATAGCTTCCAGAGCCGCGGGACGCACAGCACTTATCTTTAGCGAGGAACTTTCTCCTAGACTCCTGCAGGCAAGGCTTTCAGACGAAAAGGACAGCGTTCTTGATGCAGTTCCCGCCGCAGGTGGCGTTCACGTACTTTTGCAAGAGGGCGTGACACTAAACTCTTTTGCAGCCCGCCACCTAGATTTGACAATTAAACCCCAAGCGCCCACGTTAGAAGACGGATGGATTTCCTCTCAGAAGAAGACCTCTCGAGAGAAAAGATGCGACATTGCTGGCATTACCGCCACAGCGAGGAACGTTCCAGACCCTGTCATTCGGGCAAGGAAAATTGTGCGACGCTTCGGAAAGTTCACTGCCGTTGATAAAACTTCCTTTGATGTGCACCCAGGAGAGATTTTTGGGCTTCTCGGACCAAATGGCGCAGGAAAAACCACAACATTTCGCATGCTCTGTGGCCTCATAGCCGCAACCGAGGGAGAGCTTGAGATTGCAGGGTGCGATGTGAGAAAGAATCGGGCCAAATCTCGCCGTCACTTAGGCTATATGTCGCAGAAATTTGCTCTCTACGGCAACTTAACCACACGAGAAAATCTTGAATTTTTCGCAGGCGCTCAAGGACTTCCCCTCTCTGCCGCAAAGGCGCGTGTTGCAGAACTCCTAGAAGAGTTCAACCTCGAAGGTTGCGAAGATCGAGCCGCAGGAGAACTCCCCGGGGGGCTTAAGCAACGCCTTGCAATGGCCGCGGCCCTCATTGCAAAACCTGCCGTGCTCTTTCTCGATGAACCGACAAGTGGCGCTGATGTACCGACACGCCGCAGTTTCTGGAGACGCATAACTGAGCTCTCAGAAGCTGGCGTTACCATCATCGTTACGACACACTTCATGGAAGAAGCCGAGTACTGTGACAGGCTGATTATCCAAGACGCTGGAAAAACGCTCGCTTTGGGGACGCCTTCTGAGATCCGTGGCACATCTCCTACGATGAATGATGCGTTCATCCGTATCGTTGAAACTGCACGCAGTAGCACGAAAGAAAAAGCAGAAGGAGCCTCGTCATGAAATCCTCCTTCCTGCGTCACACCGTGGCTCTAACCATTAAAGAAACGCGGCAGATTATTCGGGACAAAAGCGCTTTCCTTTTGGGAATTCTCATGCCCCTTATGCTCATCTTGCTTTTTGGCTATGGGATTACCTTTGATATCCGTGATGTGCGTCTTGCTGTTGTCGATGAAGCAAAAACTGAAACTTCCCGTACGATTACTGCAGCGCTCTCTCACAATCCCATCTTTAAAGTTAGCGGCTACACGACACGTGCCGAAGGCGATGCAGCACTAAGGAAGTTTGACGTCGAGGGGCTACTTCACTTTACGCTTGAAAATGGCACACTCAAAGAGGCTCTTACCGTCGATGGAATTGATGCAACACGCGCTGTGATGGTTGGAAATGCCGTCACAGGGGCACTTACTGTTGCTTCGCAAAAGACGCAAAGAAGCTTCGGAGGCGTTACGGTTATCTCTAGGCTTTGGTTTAACGAAAGTGCTGAGAGTCGCCGCTACCTTGTCCCAGGCCTTATGGTCATTGTCTTAACACTCACGGGGATGATGCTCACGGGCCTCGTGCTTGCCCGAGAGTGGGAGCGCGGCACGATGGAAGCTCTCCTTGCAACACCGGCTTCTCCAGGAGCAATTCTTCTCTCAAAGACGCTTCCCTATCTTGCTTTGGGACTTGCGGGTTGGGGACTCTGTCTACTCTCAGCGGTATTTCTTTACGATGTACCGATTCGCGGTAGTCTCGCAGTCATATTCGCGGGATCCCTACTTTACCTCTTGATTGGACTTCTTTTGGGCCTTTTCATCTCAGGGAAGACCCGTTCGCAGTTCCTAGCGAGCCAATTCACCGTAGTCGCAGGCTTTCTCCCTGCTGTCATTCTCTCAGGCTTTATCTTTGACTTAAGAAGTGCTCCCGCGTGGGCTGATTTCCTTGCGCACTGTTTTCCGCCCGTTTACTACATGGAAATCTTGCGTGTTGGATTTCTCTCGGGTGGCATGACCGGGCTTCTTATCCGAGACTTCGCGGCCCTTTCCCTTTTTGCCATCGTGCTCTTTTTCCTTGCGAAAAAAGAGTGTGCTAAGAGGATACGCCCATGACACTTCTTTCCCCTTCCCTTCGGGCACTCATCCGTAAAGAGTTTCTTTCTGTCCTGAAAGACCGCACCAGTCGCATGATTCTTGTCGTGCCAGTGCTTCTTTACATTATTCTCTTTGGCTACATCGCAAGTTTTAACCTTGAACGCATCCCTTATGCGCTCTGCGACCTTTCGCACACTGAGGCTTCCACATCTTTCATTCGTGCCATTGAAGGCGGAGGACTTTTTAGGCGTGTAGCAACACTTAAAAACGCCTCTCTTGTCTCTCGCGTGCCTGAGGAAACCGATGCACTTATCACAGTCATTATTCCTTCGGATTTTTCCGGCCGTCTCACTGACAGAAGAGAAGCCCCTGTGCTTGTCACGGTCGACGGTCGCAACTCCACAACAGCGCAACTTGCCGCAGGATACATTTCAAGCATTGCTTCAGAATTCAACGCCAAACGAAGCGGGACGACAGCGGCGCTTACGATGCGACTTCTCTATAACGTGAACAACATCACGCAGTGGTTCATCCTTCCTGGCCTCATCCTCATGATTGCGATGTTGCAGACTGTGGTGCTATCTGCTCTCTCTATTGCGCGTGAACGGGAACAGGGAACCTATGAGTCGCTCCTTGTTACACCTGTGACGGGAGGAGAAATCCTTTTTTCCAAGATGCTTGTCCCATGTGCGGTGGGGTGTTTCCAGAGTGCTCTTATCTTTGCTGCGTGTTTGTGGTGGTTTGAAATTCCTTTTGCGGGTCGTCTTCTACAACTTATTGCCGTAGAGATTGTTTTCCTTTCAGCCGTAGTGGGCTTAGGCCTTGCGATATCCGCAACAGCTAAATCCATGCAGCAGGCGCTTCTTGTCGTGCTTGTCTTTCTTGTACCTATGGTTCTTTTAGGGGGTCTCTTCACACCTGTGGAAAACATGCCCGATTGGGTACAGGCAATCACGTGGATTGATCCCTTGCGCTTTAGCCTCGTTGCGGTGCGACGCATCTATCTTGCAGGGGCCACGTGGACGGATATCGCAGCGATGATTTGGCCAGCTGCGGTCGTAGCCCTCGTTACACTTCCTGCAGCCTATGCCTTTTGCACACGAAGGCTCTAAAAGATTGCCTCTCTTTAGAGAAGATTCATAAAGTCATTAAAGAGAGCAAGTCCCATTAGGCACAAAATGAACGCAAGCCCGATGCGATTCAAAATCGCATAGACCGCTTTACTCGGACGGATTCCTGTTGCCATCTCCCAAAGATTTAAAAGGATATGGCCGCCATCTAAAACGGGCACAGGCAATAGATTCAAAATCCCTAAGCTAATCGACAAGGCCGCAAGGAAATTCACAAAAGCCGCAAGGCCTAAGGAAAGCGTCTTTCCTGCGATATTTCCAATCGTCACTGGGCCTCCTAGGGATTTAAGGCTTTCTTCTCCTACGAGAAGCCCAGCGAAACTCCCCACTGTGAGCGCCACAAAGGCACTTGCCTGCCGAAAGCCAACACCGAGGGCTTCGATGGGGCCGTAACTTACGTAAACCGTCGCAGGAAGACTAGCAAGCGTCGCACCAATGCGAAGCACTTCCTCTCCCGTATCAAGACGCGTAAGGCGAGGCGTGACAGAAATCGTTCTCTCTTCGCTACCAACGGCTTCACGCAGTCGGAAGACCAAGGGTTTACCGGCACTAGCACGAATAATTCCAATAACGGCGTGTGCATCACCAACAGATTTACCATTAATGGAGAGGATTGTTTCGCCAGCCTTTATTCCAGCCTCCTCTGCAACGGAATCCGGCTCAACACGGCCCACAATAACGGACTCAATAAAAGGCGTTAGACCAAAGGGAGTGGCGTATTTTGCTGAGTCTTCCTCTCGCGCCCTAAAGTCAACCCAACGGCTTGAGCCAGAGTCGGTTGTAAAGTAGACGCTTACGGTCTTTCCAGCGGG
>CAZHBC010000004.1:5724-16000 GCA_964530715.1 uncultured Sutterella sp.
AACGGCTTGAGCCAGAGTCGGTTGTAAAGTAGACGCTTACGGTCTTTCCAGCGGGGGTCTCTTTAAGAAGATTTCTTGCTTCTCGGAATGTGCTAACAGGCGTATCCCCTACTTTCTTAATTGTCCAACCTGCTTCAATACCAGCAAGAGCGGCCTCTGAGGAAGCAATGGGAGTCCCCACACGAGGCGCCATCTCGTAGCCGCCCTGGATTGCCATACCCCAATAAAGAAGCACAGCAAAGATTAGATTCATCGCAGGGCCCGCTAGGACAATCAAAAACCGTCTCCAGGCGACCGTGTTTTCCACCGCATGTGCCCAATCAAAGGCCCGCCTTGGGAATTCTTTAAGAAGATCGGGTTTCTCTTCCAAAGTGAGCATCTTCACATAGCCGCCCAAGGGAATAGCAGACAAGCGCCACTCGCAACCACTCTTATCAGTGTGTTTAAGGACAACGGGGCCAAATCCCAAAGAAAATGCCAAGACGGGAACCCCACAGAGGCGAGCGACAATGTAGTGGCCCCATTCGTGTACAAAAATGAGGATGGCAATGGAAAGAATGAAACCAATAAGACCTGTCATGGAAGCCGCTATCTCTCGTTTTTACGCATATCTAGTTTCTTTACTGCCTCGCGTGCCTTAGCACGTGTGGCCGCATCGACTGCGAGAATCTCTTCTTCGCTCACAGGAGCCGCACCCGTGATTTCTCCTAGCATCATCTCACAGATACGGGCGATGTCCGTAAAGCGAATTCTCTCCGATAAGAAAGCACCCACCGCGATTTCATTTGCGGCATTAAGAACAATCGAAGCAACGCCCCCTACTCTAAGGGCTTCGTAAGCGTAGGAAAGTAGTGGGAAACGCTTCGTGTCAGGCGCTTCAAAGGTCAGACTCCCGAGACGCGTGAAATCTAGCCTTTCCTCTAGCCCAGAAATTCTCTTCGGATACCCCAAGCAGTAAGCGATTGCTAGACGCATATCCGTCGGTCCCATTTGTCCCAAAACAGAACCGTCCGTAAATTCCACCATTGAGTGGAGCACTGACTGCGGGTGCACGACAACACGAATGTTTTCCGCGGCAACGCTAAAGAGGTGATGCGCTTCGATAACTTCAAAACCTTTATTCATGAGCGTGGCAGAGTCGATGGTGATTTTGCTTCCCATCGACCACGTTGGATGATTTAGGGCCATCGCTGGTGTTACGGTCGCAAGATCTAAGTCTCGCTTTGCCCTAAAGGGCCCGCCTGAGCAGGTAAGCCAAATCTTTGCCGCACGTCTTTCCTCAGCACTAGCCTTATCTAAGCATTGGAAAATTGCATTGTGTTCGCTATCCACGGGAAGCAGTGTTGCCCCATTCTCTCGAATCGTATTCATAAGAAGTGCGCCACCGCAGACAACACTTTCTTTATTTGCGAGAAGAAGCCTCTTACCTGCCCTTGCAGCGGCAAAGCTTGGAGAGAGACCCGCAGCACCCACAACAGCGCCGATGACAACGTCCGTTGCGCTATCTTCTGCTAAATCTCTTGCGGCATTAAATCCTGCCACGATTTCTGTCTTTGTGAGCCCCGCGGCATTTAAGAGCTCTCGCAACTCCGGGGCACGAGACGCATCCGCAATGCCAACAACCTCGGGCCGAAACCGAGAGGCAAGCTCTGCGAGCTCACGGACACGGTGCCCTGCGCAGAGCGCACGGACGTGAAACGCTTCTGGGTAGAGAGCGAGAACCTTCAGGGCACTGACGCCAATCGATCCGGTGGCTCCGAGAATGGAGACATTTTGCATAACGCTTCTTTTCCTTCTAATGCTTTTCGGCTCGCTTCAAGGTAATGAGAGCAATTTCATTATCCGTACCGATTCTTTCAATGAAGCCAGTCCAAAATCCTGTTCCTGAATGCACATACATCTGCATCTTCTGAGAATCTTCACGCTCTAAATCATAAAGCCCTCGGACGTATCCCTTGTTAAAGAGGGCGACAACAATCGACCAAAGATAAGTTTGACCACCGTGCGTGTGGCCACTGAGCATGAGGTCAGCCCCTGCGTCAAGCGCCATCTTCGCAAGAAGTGGCTGATGGATAAGAGCAAGGGTAAAGAGCCCTGTGGGTGCTCCTTTTAGGGCCTTTTCAGTGTTGGGTAACTCTCTACCAGAAAAGCGGAAAGCCGCCCTATCCGTGAGACCAAAAATAACGAAAGGCCTGCCATTGCGATAAAGAACGTCGTGTTCGTTTTTAAGCATACGAACGCCAAGTGTTGGAATTACCCGCTTCCAACCCTCGTAGTCTGCGTAGTATTCGTGATTTCCTTCGCATCCATAGACCCCAAGAGGGGCTTTGAGTTTTTTGAGGGCATCGAGTTCGTGGCCTCGCTTCTCTACTGTTGCATCTGCGAAGTCGCCCGTGATGACAATTAGGTCAGAACCCAAGGCATTTGTCTTTTGGACGATTCTCTCTAAGCGCTCTGGGCCAAAGATATTTGCCTGGTGTAAGTCAGAGAGCTGCGCAATCGTCATCCCAGAGAGTTCTTCTGGAAGATTCTCAATTTCTACTGTAAAGCGGTGAATGACAGGGTCTGCTAGTGCGTGAACGAAAGCGTAAAGCGTCACAATGACTGAAAAGCCAAATACCCCTGCGGCTACCTTTGCAGTCGATAGGATGGTCTTGCGTCTAAGGAGAATCCACCCTGCGACAATGAACACATCCCGAATAAGAAAGAAAACCGCCGTTTGTAGCAAGGTGATAAGGAGCACCTCGCCAATAATCATCGGGACAAACCCAAGCGTTGGCGAAACAATTCCACCGCCAAAATAATCGACATAACTTGGAAAGGCCGCAGCAAGGATCAATAGCACGGCAAAAAACGCCCGACCACGAACACCGCAATTTGGCCAAACTACGCGTAAAAATACGTAGAGCGCTAAAAGCGGAATAACAGAAAATATCATCATACGTGGTGCCCGCCTCTAGCCTCAGCCGAGATCTTTAACCTTACAGCCGTTCCGTGCGGATAAAGCGTTGCGGGAGCCGACTCAATCGTGACAGTTGCGGATACCCTCTCTGCTCTCTCGCGCATGATACTTAGTCCGAAGTGAGAGTCTTTCCTCGATTCTGCTAGCGCTCGGTCGATACCCTGACCGTTATCGATAACAGTCATTTCAAAGTCTGCTTCGTTGTTGACAAGAACCGTGACAGCGGTTGCCATAGCGTGTTTACGGACATTGGCTAAGGCCTCTTGCATGATGAAGACGATTTGTAGTTTCTGCTGCTCTGTGGGGTCTTCGCCCGTGCCGTGAATTCGGAAATCCACGGGGATTCCCGTTTGAGCTCTGAAGCGATCTACAACACTTGTCACGGCCTCTGCAAAAGGCTCACGGTGTAGTCTCTCTCGGAAGTTAAGTAGCAACTCTCGAACGTCCTCATAGGACTCCTGAACGCCGGTCTTAATTTGCCCCACGGTTTCATCGACAAGGGCTGTGTCTTTATCCTTCAGAGCACTCTCGAGGATCTGAACCTGTAAGTTCAAGAAAGAAAGAGACTGCGCAATGGAGTCGTGAAGACCTTGCGCTAAGAAAGTTCTTTCCTGCGCGACAGCGAATTCTCGATCGCGATTCACCAAGCGACGATTTGCAATGGCAACCGCCAAGTGCGTACCAAAGTTCTCATAGAGCTGATTGCGTCTTGAACTCAGGTGAATATCTTTTCCGTAGAAAAGTAGATAAAGCCCCAAGGTCTTACCGCCTGATCTCACATGAAAGCAGTAAGCGCTCTTAAATTCCTGCACGGGGACGAAAAGCTTATCAAAGAGGGGATCCTTGTTTCCGCTCGGAAAGAACTTAAGACCCACTTCTGTCAAGGAGAAGTTCTCCGCATCCGTGTAAAAGAGTTCCCGCGAGAGGATGGCATCGAGCGCTGCCTGTGGGAGGTCAGTCTGCGCGGCAAGCTTCAGCTGTTGCGTTTTTTCATCTAAGAGAAAGACCGCAGATGCGTAGGCTCCCGTATAGTGAATGAGTCGCAGCGTGAAGTCATCGCACATCTCAGGCACAGTCTTAATGCGTGCAAGGGATGAGGTGATTTCGTAAAGTTGCGCCAAGTTTCTATTGCGTTCTTCAACAGCAAAAGTCTTCTGCTGCGTAATGGTTTCTAGACCCTGAACTAAGCTTTGCAAGCGGGCAGCCATACGGTTAAAGCCGTCTCCGATGTGTTCAAATTCGTAACTCCCCTTTAGAGAGAGTCGCACGGAGAAATTCCCACGCGTGAATTCTTCGATTGTTTCCGAAAGTGTGTCAATCGGCCGAATAACCCACCGAACTAAGCAGTAGAGAATAACAAAGAAGCCTAAAACACAGAGGATGACAAGAAGAATCTGCGTTGCGTGTGCAAGAGTAGCGTAGGTGTCTCTCTCACGCTGAATTCGAGTCTCCAAGTCTGTGAGCTCGGGCATGATTGATTCAATGTAGGGGACGCTAATCGGGCTTGATTGCTCGCGAGCCACAGTGAGCATGCGACTTAAAATCGTATGCCAATGGTCTCGGATATCCCCAGCAAGCTTTAGGAGTTCTGCCTTATCGTCAGTCTCCGAGGCCTCTAGACTTAGGCGAAGATTACGAATCGTCGCCCCGACGGAATCCGTCAATTCTTTAAATTCAACACGGGCAAAGCGGCCGTCAGTCATGATGTTCGCTTTATAGATATCCGAGCGAATCGTCGAGACGTAAGAAAGAGAAACGTAGTAGTCGCTTACGCGTTTATTCAAAAGAAAGGTGTAACTGACGGATGCCGTCAAAAGAACAATCCACAGTAGGAATAAAGACGCAAGTCTCCAGGAGAGCCTACGGCTTGCCCTTGGAGTCTTGTCGATTAAGGCAAGGCCATTAATCGGATTTGTCTTTTCTTCCATTTTTTTCAAACTTTCTTTTTACTTAGAGTAACTGTGGTTCTGGCGTCTCTTCTGCGTCGCTAAGCTTTGCAGCACCCGTTGCATCCGTGACAATTCTCTTTAAAGCGGTTGCGTTAAAGCGAATTTCAAGCGCTTTACCCTTACGGGCACGGCGTGCAAAGTGTCGCTCGAAGTCTCCATGCGTAAGTGTCTTTTCCCGTGTTGTCGTGCGGCCTACACCTTCAACGACACAACCTGTCTTCCCGAGAGGCAAGGCATCCAGGAGTTTTTCACCCACATTAAGTTCCATGAGTGTAACGCCCTTTCCCCCTTCACTTAAAGTTCGCAGCTCTGTGAGTTCAAAGACGAGGAGTCTCCCTTCCGAGGATAGACAGGCAAGGCGGTCATCGTCTTTACCCACAATAGCAGCCCGCAGTAACTTCGCCCCGTTATCGAGTTTCATAAAGGCTTTCCCTGCCCGGACTCGCGCCGTGAGGTCGCCAATCGTGCACGAGAGACCCATGCCTGCGTTACTTGCAAGAACAATCTTTGTCTCACGGGGTCCTGCCGCATAACCGATGATTGCTGTCCCTGGTTCCAAGTCAAAGAAACTTGATATTGGCATGCCGTCGCCACGAGCAGGGGGAAGAGAAGAAACCGCAACCGAGTACACACGGCCGTTGTCCCCAAAGGCAACAAGCGTATCTTCCGTATTGCACTCAAAGGCTACGCCAAAAGCATCCCCTATCTTGTAACTCATGAGTGTTGCATCATGCCCGTGCCCTCCGCGGCTACGAACGAATCCCTTCTTAGAGAGAACGACCGTGACGGGTTCGTTTACGGGTTTTACTTCAAAGGTTGCCTTCTTCGCGGCTTGCACCAGTGTGCGACGCGCATCGCCATAGGTCTTTACAGCTTCTCGGGTTTCCTTTGCCACTTCGCGACGTAGGAGTTTTTCGCTAGCGATAAGGCGCTCTAAGGCTCTTGCCTCCTCCTCGAGTTTTTTCACCTCAAGGAGAAGCTTTTCAAATTCAAGATTAGCGAGCTGCCGCAGGCGAAGTTCTAAGATGTCTTCAGCTTGCACATCTGTGAGATTAAATTCCGCAATAAGACGCGCCTTCGGATCTGGATCAAAACGAACAATCTCAATGACGCGATCAATGTTATCGACGGCAATCTTTCGGCCTTCTAGGATGTGTAAGCGACTTCTCACCTTAGCAAGGCGCGCTTCCGAACGGCGTTTCACCGTAAGAATTCGTGCCGCAACCCACTCGGAGAGAATCGCAAGAAGTCCCTTCTGAGCGGGGTGTCCGTCGGTGCCGACAACAACAAGATTCATCGGGGCGTTCGACTCGAGACTTGTGGAAGAAAGAAGCAAATTTACAAAAGCATCTCGATCAACTTTGGATGTCTTAGGTTCAAAGACAATGCGCATCGGCGTATCTTTGTCGCATTCGTTTCTCACCGACTCAAGGACAGAAAGCATCTGCGTTTTTGCCTGCAACTGATCTGCAGATAAGGCTTTCTTCCCAGCCTTAGGCTTTGGATTCGTGATGTCTTCAATCTGTGAGAGGACGAGCTCGGCACTTGCCGCTGGCGGCAATTCGTCAATCACAAGTTGCCACTGATTGCGTTGCAACTCTTCAAAATGCCAACGGGCTCTAAGTTTCAAACTACCGCGTCCAGTGCGATAGATATCTCGGATTTCCTCTGGTGTTGAAATGATTTGTCCGCCACCGGGGAAGTCTGGCGCTGGGAGCACCTCTAAGACTTCTTCAAGTGTTGCCTCAGGCCTCTCCAAAAGAAGCAAAACAGCGTTTCCAACCTCCGTGAGGTTATGCGAAGGAATTTCTGTAGCTAAACCCACAGCAATACCACTTGCCCCGTTTAAAAGCACAAAAGGCATACGGGCAGGAAGTAGCGCCGGTTCTTCAAAAGACCCGTCATAGTTGGGAACAAAGTCCACGTCCTCCGTGTCGATTTCCGAAAGAAGTAGTTCGGAAATTTTCGTAAGCCGTGCCTCTGTGTAACGCATCGCAGCAGGGCCGTCGCCATCGCGGGAACCAAAGTTCCCCTCTCCGTCAACCAAGGGGTAACGAAGCGTAAAAGACTGCGCCATACGAACCATCGCCTCGTAGGCCGCTTGGTCTCCGTGCGGGTGGTATTTACCGAGAACGTCACCTACGACACGCGCGCACTTCACAGCCTTCGCCGGGGGCGTAAGCTTCATCCTTTGCATCGCATAGAGAATGCGCCGCTGCACGGGCTTAAGGCCATCAAAGACGTCAGGAAGTGCTCTCCCCTTAACGACCGAGAGGGCGTACTCAAGGTAAGCCTTTGCGGCAAAACGTGCAAGCGTCAGTTCGCCATTCTCTTCATAAGGAGCGCCATCTTCTAGGAGTGAAGGTAGGCCAGAAGAAGAAGTCTCCTTTGTGGTGGCTTCTTTCTCCTTTTCAGGGGTCTCTTCTTCTTTTACGAGTTCATAAAAGGGCGTTATCTGAGAAGAGTCCTCTTGCGGCTTCTCTTCAGTTTTTTCTACTTCTTTTGCGACTTCTTGGGCAGTGTTCTCAAAAAGATCTGGTGTCTCAGGACTATTCTTTTTCATTCTCTTTTTTTCTTTGAATGGAATCGTGCGCCATTTTAATGGCTTTAAGAGGACTTCTCGTGAGCGATTTGCGCTACGGCATCTTCGGCTGAAGCGGGAAGCACTTCCTCTGTTGCGCTTTCTACATCCTTAAGCTTTTTACCCATAATCTCTGTGCGTTTACGGACATTATCGAGTGCCCCACGGACGCTATCAACCTTCTTCTCAACATTCTCAAAAGCCTCTGTGAACTTTCCAAACTCTGTCTTAACGCGGGAAAGTAATCTAAAGACCTCTGCACTCTTCTTTTCAATTGCAAGTGTCTTAAAGCCAAGTTGCAAACTATTGAGAAGGGCAGCAAGAACGGTGGGACCCGCGATTGTCACGTGTGATTCTCTGTGGACGCGTTCGATAAGGCCTGGCCTCTTTAAAACCTCTGCCCAAAGACTTTCTACGGGTAGATAGAGGATTGCAAATTCTGTCGTGTACGGTACTTCAACGTACTTCTTATGGATCTTTTCCGCTTCAGAAAGAATGCGGCTCTCAAGCGCCTTAGCGCTCGCTTCAACCCGATCTGCGTCAGCGGCTTCTGCAGCAGCAAGAAGCCTTTCGTAATCCTCAAGCGGGAACTTTGCATCAATCGGTAGATAGACGGTGCCAGTCTCCCCTTTCCCAGGAAGCTTAATTGCAAATTCAACACGCTCTGTTGAATTAGGCCGTGTTGCAACATTCGTTGCGTATTGATCTGGGGTGAGCACTTCCGAGAGAAGGTTTCCCAATTGCACTTCTCCAAAGGTGCCACGGGTTTTAACGTTTGTAAGTACGCGCCGTAGGCCATCGACGTTTTGTGCAACCTTACGCATCTCGCCCAATCCGTTATAGACAGACTTCAGTTGCTCGTCAACCTGACGGAAACTTTCACTGATGCGACTATTAAGAGTCTCCTGCAACTTCTCTTCAACGGTTGTACGCATCTCTTTTAAGGCCGTTTCATTTGTCGAGCGGATTCCCGTCATCTGCTCATTGATGCTCTTACGCATCCCTTCTAATCCCAAGGTGAGGTTTTCCGTAAGGGACTGAATCCGCGCTTCATCGCGCCTTGCTTGCGATTCAAGTTGCGTCACAAGGGAATCCTGCATACCGCGTTCATTTTTCGCCTGTGTCTCTGCGGACTTCTGCACCATGTCCATGATGTCTTTCATGTGACGCTCTTCGCTTGCACTAATGGCGTTGGAAGTCATCATGACGTCTCGCTTTAAGTTTTCAAAGGATTGCCTGATGTCCTCTACGGTTTTCTCTCGAGTAAGTTGCGCACTCTCTGTGAGCGCCTTTTCAAGAGCAGCCTGTTTTCTTGAGAGCGAATGCAAAAGGATGATTGCAATAACGAGAAGTAAGAGAGCTAAGGCGAGTATTCCTAAACCCACCAAAAGGACCTTATCGTTTAAGAAAAGAGATTCGATTGTCATGTCAAAAATTTCTTCAAAGCCCAAAGATAAGGAAATCTAGCAGTTTTCCTGCAAACTTCATCGGTTTGAAAGCGTTGAAATTTCAGAGAGAGGAAAAAGCGCTTCGGAAAGAATCCACTCTCGCTATACGAGGCGCGAGAAAGTTCTCGCCTGCCCCCCTACTTCTTTTGCTTTACTGCGGCGGGGTCCCCAGGCGAATAGAGGTGATTTTGCTTCGGTTTAAAGAGCCGATTGTGACGCGCTTCTGGGGTTTCTTTTGGGATGCTTAGAGCTTCTTTAGAGCCCTCGGGAACGAAGCGAAAGAGAACTTCGTCGCTACGAATCATCCCTAGGCGTGTTCTTGCGTGTTCGAGAACAGCGTCCGTGCCACTTTCAAGGGATTCAATTTCGGTAGCAATCATGCCGTTACGCTCACGAAGTTTGTCGTTTCCTTCATTGAGCGTAGCGACATCTTTTTCCAATTCAAGGCTTCGGAGAACGCCGCCCTTTCCAAACCACAGCGGCCATTGCACCATGACAGCTAGGGCAAAAAGGACGACGCATAAGACGTACCTTCGGTTCACGCCTCTCTCCAGGCCTCACGGGGCCAATTACTTAATCGAGTAGAAAGCGGCGCGTCCCGGATACACAGCAACGCTTCCGAGTTCTTCTTCGATGCGGAGCAACTGGTTGTACTTAGCCATACGATCGGAACGGCTCATGGAACCGGTCTTAATCTGGCCAGCGTTCAAACCAACAGCGATATCGGCAATGGTCGAATCTTCCGTTTCACCAGAGCGGTGGCTCACGACGGCGGTGTAGCCGGCCTTCTTCGCCATATCGATGGCTTCAAAGGTTTCTGTCAAGGTGCCAATCTGGTTGACCTTGATGAGGATGGAGTTCGCGATACCCTTCTCGATACCTTCCTTCAGAATCTTCGGATTCGTCACAAAGAGGTCGTCGCCCACCAACTGAATCTTGTTACCCAAGAGTTCTGTTAAATGCTTCCAACCTTCCCAATCGCCTTCTGCCATGCCGTCTTCGATGGAGATAATCGGGTACTTCTCAACCCAACCCTTCAAAACGTCAGCCCACTCGGCTGCAGTCATGGATTTGCCAGAGCTCTTAGCGAGGGTGTACTTGCCATCTTCGTAGAATTCGCTTGAGGCGCAGTCAAGACCGATGCAAACGTCGCGGCCCGGTTCGAGACCCGCGGCCTTGATGGCTTCGAGGATGAGTTCGATGGCTTCTTCGTGGCTTTCGCACTTCGGAGCGAAACCACCTTCGTCACCCACGGCCGTGCTCATACCCTTGGAGTTGATGATCTTCTTTAATGCATGGAAGGTCTCAGCACCATAGCGAAGGGCTTCTTTAAAGC
>CAZHBC010000004.1:16100-24949 GCA_964530715.1 uncultured Sutterella sp.
ATCTTCTTTAATGCATGGAAGGTCTCAGCACCATAGCGAAGGGCTTCTTTAAAGCTCGGAGCGCCCACGGGGATAATCATGAATTCCTGCAAGTCGAGGTTGTTATTGGCATGTGCGCCACCGTTGATGACGTTCATCATCGGAACGGGAAGTTGCACTGCACCCATACCACCAAAATAGCGATAAAGGGGAAGACCCACTTCTTCAGCAGCTGCGCGGGCAATTGCCATGGAGACTGCCAAAATAGCATTAGCACCAAGGCGGCTCTTATTTTCTGTGCCATCAAGAGCAATCATCTTGCGATCGATCAAGGCCTGATCGGTTGCTTCCATGCCGCAAACCAAGTCAGCGATTTCGCCATTGACGTGTTCAACAGCCTTCAAGACGCCCTTACCACCGTAGCGCTTCGGATCCTTATCACGGAGTTCAATAGCTTCACGGATACCCGTGGAGGCGCCAGAAGGCACTCCTGCGCGGCCCGTAGCACCACTTTCCAAAACGACTTCCGCTTCGACCGTGGGGTTGCCACGGCTATCGAGGATCTCGCGACCAACTACATAAACAATAGCACTCATTTTTTCTCTTCCTTAAGATAGTTATTTGAGTTAGTAAGTTAAAACGAATTTTCTAAGTAGTCTCGTTCTTTCACCAACAAATCAATTGCCTTTAATTGCTCGAGCAATTCTGGCATCCGTTTAAGAACGACACAGTTGGGTCCATCGCTTTTTGCTTTCGATGGATCCGGATGGGTTTCCATAAATAGGCCGTCTACTCCTGCGGCAACCGCGCCACGGGAGAGAACGGGAACAAAGCGGCGGTCCCCCCCAGAAGAGGCACCGTTTCCGCCTGGCAACTGCACAGAGTGCGTTGCATCAAAAACGACTGGCGCTTTTGTCTCACGCATAATTGCAAGAGAGCGCAAATCACAGACTAAGTTTCCATACCCGAAACTTGCCCCGCGCTCACAGACCATGACGCAGTCTTCGTTAACATGCGCTTCGCGAGCGGCTTCACGGGCTTTTTCCACAACGTGACGCATATCGTGCGGAGAAAGGAACTGTCCCTTTTTGATATTAACGGGCTTACCGCTTGCAGCACAGGCTCGGATAAAGTCCGTCTGTCTGCAGAGAAATGCGGGCGTCTGCAGAACATCCACAACAGCGGCAACTTCTGGAACCTGCTCTTCGGTGTGGACATCGGTTACAACAGGAACGCCGATTTGCCTCTTTACCTCCGCGAGGATACGAAGCCCCTCGGCGATGCCGGGCCCGCGGAAACTTGCCCCTGAGGTGCGGTTTGCCTTATCAAAACTTGCCTTAAAAATATAGTTAATCGCAAGCTTTTCACAGGCTTCTTTCATGAACCCTGCGATATCCAGTGCCATCTGTTCTCCTTCCAAGACACAGGGGCCTGCCATCAGAAAGAAGGGTTTACCGCCACCAACCTCAAAATCGCAAAGCTTCACATTGCCTCCAAGGAGAAAAAAGGGTTTTCAAAAAAATCGAGGTATTTTAATCCAATGCACCCCGTACTCGGAGCGCTCCGCTTCTAGGGGACTCTGAAATTTCTCTAGAAGATTGTTTCTATGCAAATTTTAAAGAATTAGAAGCAAGGTTGTTGCCACGGGGAAAACCGCCACAGCCGAATCGAGGCGATCGTAAAAACCGCCGTGCCCCGGGAGTAGCTTTCCAGAGTCTTTCACGCCCGACTGCCGCTTTAAATCGGATTCAAAGAGGTCTCCAGCAATCGAGACACTTACCAAAATAAACACAACTAAGACGCCCGCAACCGGCCCCATAGCGGCAAAAAGCCTACTTGTGAGAACGACTTCGTGCGGCAAAAACATCCAAGCAAGAAACGCGACAAGAAATGCACAGCCATAGGCCCCAGCTGCGCCTTCCCAACTTTTCTTGGGACTAATCGCAGGCGCCATACGGTGTTTACCGAAAGCAATGCCAAAGAAATAGGCAAAGATATCCGCGACCCAAACGATTGCAAAGACAGAGAGCACCAAGGGCCACCCTCCCTCTCGCATCAACCAAACAAGGCTTAAAAATGTTGCTGCAACAAAAAGAAATGCCAAGAAGATTGATGTCGTTCTACGAAGACGGAACCCCGTTTTTCTTGCGTTAAAGCAGACTGCAGTGAGAGCAAGCCAAAAGGCTGAGACGACGAGATTTAATCCCAGGAAAAGAGAACCCTCTGGTTTTATGCCAGTCGTTGAAATCCAAGCCATCGGAAGAAATGCCAACGTAGCAATTGCCACCGCAAGCCCAAAGGAAACCTTCTCAATACGAAGCCACTCGAAAAGCGTAATCGAGAATGCAACCGAAATGGCTAGGAGAAAAGCTGCCTCTGAAATGGAAAGCGTCCCGACGAGAATCGCCAACAAGACAATGGCGGTTATAACGCGTTGCATCAACATAACTGGCCTACTCTCCTCTCGTTATTCACTTCTCTTTAATTTTAGCGGCTTGAACCTGATCGCCCGTAAGACCGAAACGGCGTTCACGACCGCTGTACCACCGAAGAGCCTCACGGAAGTCATCCTCTGAGAAATCCGGCCAAAGCCTCTCCGTGAACCAAAGCTCCGCATAGGCGCTTTGCCAGAGGATGAAATTAGAGATTCGAGATTCGCCTCCTGTGCGAATCATCAAATCCACGGGACCAGACTCGGCCATGCAAAGGTGCTTTTCAAGGGAAGCGGCTGTGACGGGCACCGCAGTAAGAGAAGCCTTGGCTGCAGCCTGCGCAATGTCCCAACGACCACTGTAATTTGCACAGACATTTAAAAGCATCCCACGCTCATTCGCGGTCACTTCTTCCGCTTCTTTGATTGCGGCCTGTAGCTTTTCATTAAAAGCAGAAATCTCTCCTACGACACGAAGCCTCACACCCGCTTCTTTAAGCGGTTCTGCCTCTCTTTGTAGCCCCGTGACAAAAAAACGCATCAAGGCTTCTACCTCTGCGGCAGGACGACGCCAATTTTCTGAAGAGAATGCGAAAACACTCAAGTTAGCGACGCCTTCTTTACGCGCCGCACGAATAAGCGTCCGTAGCGACTCCATCCCCCGGCGATGCCCTTCAACACGTGGCATATGACGGGCTTGGGCCCAACGACCGTTACCGTCCATGATGACAGCAACGTGATTTGGTGTGTTATCTGGCATAGAAAAAGGGATTCGCATTTTTTACGAAGAAATTCCGATGCCTGCGAATCCCGAACTTAAAGTTTAAAGTCGACTAAAGTGTCATCACTTCTTTTTCTTTAGCCGCAATAACTGCATCGACCTTAGCGATGTAGGAATCGGTGAGAGTCTGAACATCTTTACCAGACTTCTTTTCCTCATCCTCACTAATGGCCTTGTCCTTTAAGAGGCGCTTAACGGCTTCATTCGCTTCACGCCTGAGATTGCGGATTGCAACCTTCGCATCTTCCCCGTCAGAGCGGACAACCTTCGTAAGTTCCTTACGACGCTCCTCTGTGAGCGCTGGAAGCGGAATGCGAATAATGTCGCCATTTGTCGCGGGGTTAAGCCCCAAATTGCTAGCAAGAATTGCCTTTTCAATAACGGGAATCATCTTGCGATCCCAGGGTTGAATCGTAATCGTACGAGCGTCTGAAACCCCAAGGTTACCGACCTGAGAAAGTGGTGTGGGAGAACCGTAGTAATCCACTGTGAGATGTTCGACAAGCCCCGTGGAAGCGCGCCCCGTGCGCATCTTCTTGAAGTGATCTTCGAGCGTCTCAATCGTACGCTTCATCTTGTATTCCGTACTCTGTTGGATTTCGCTAATTGTTGCCATAGTTAATTCCCTTCTGATGTGGTTTTCAATTGAATCAGTGATTCCAAAACCTCACCTCTAATGATACGCAATTTAGGCGTGCACTAACGTGCCTTCTTCTTCTCCGAGAATGACGCGCTTTAATGCACCCGCCTTTCGGATGGAGAAAACTTTGAGTAATAGCTTCTGGTCGCGGCAAAGAGCAAACGCTGTGGCGTCCATCACTTTTAGGTGACGCATCATCGCTTCGTCAAACGTGATTTCCTTATAAAGCGTTGCATTCGGATTGATTTTCGGATCTTCCGAATAGATGCCATCGACCTTCGTTGCCTTAAGAACGATATCGGCTCCTATCTCTGCTGCTCTCAAGGCGGCAGTCGTATCCGTTGTAAAGAAAGGATTACCCGTACCAGCCGCAAAAATCACAACGCGTCCCTTCTTTAAGTGGCTAAGAGCCTTGCCACGGATATAGGGTTCTGCAACTTGGTTAAGTTGAATAGCGCTTTGCACACGGGCATCAATTCCAGAATTACGCAAGGCATCCTGCAAGGCCATGGCATTCATCACCGTTGCAAGCATTCCCATATAGTCGCCCGTGGCGCGATCCATGCCTCTTGAGCCTAAGGCAACACCGCGGAAGATATTGCCACCGCCCACAACGATACCGAGTTCAACACCGAGGTCGACGATTTCCTTAATATCAGAAACGATGGAAGCAAGGGTTTCTCTATTGATACCAAAGGCATCGTCTCCCATGAGGGATTCCCCAGAAAGTTTCAATAGAACACGTTTGTATTTAGGTTGATTGGCATCTGTCATAAATTTCTCTCCGCTGTACTTTCTAGGTTATTAGCCCTAATTTTGTTTTCTCACTTCAGGCTCCTCACAAAAGAGGAACTTCCGTTTTTCTGTGGCGGATTTTAATAGAAATACACGATGCAGAAAAAAGCCTAAGAAGGATGTGCCAAAAAGAAAATCTAATCAACTAGGGCTGAGACAATTATGTCGTTGGGGAAAGATTTGTACGCTTGACAGCGGTTTGAGAACGCAACATAAGAAGACAGATTTTTTTATCTGGAAAACCTTGTTTTCACACAGGAAAAATACTTAAGTGCGGATTTCGTGAGGTTTTTCACAAAACATGTACTTATTTCGTGTAAACTTACACAAAAATGTCAGATAAGAAATAAAACCTATGGAACTCAAGCGTTTTCTTCTCGATGAACTTCACCACTGGGCTCAGTCTAAGGACCGCAAGCCCCTTTTGTTGCAGGGAGCCAGACAAACGGGAAAAACGTGGTTGCTAAAGACTCTCGGGAAAACGGCCTTTAAGTATCTTTGCTACATCGATTTTGCAAAGTCAGCTCAATGGATTGAGCTCTTTAACCGCACCCGAGATCCCAAAATCATCTTGGAGACGATACGCGCCGTAAGCGATGTCCCCATTGAACCCAATAACACACTCATTGTCTTCGATGAAATTCAGTTCTGTGAAAGTGCCTTCGGGGCTCTTAAGTACTTTGCAGAAGAATATCCCGAGTACGCCATCGCAGCCTCTGGAAGTCTTCTTGGACTTGCCATCAAGAAAAAATCTATTTTTGTCCCTGTTGGTTTTGTCGATATTAAGGAAGTAACACCTTTATCCTTTGCGGAGTTTCTTTTTAACACGTCGCCAAAAATTTATTCCTTCATCGAATCTTTTACAGATTTGACAAGCGGCCTACCCGAAGTCATCACCACGAAGCTCATTTACGAATTTCGTCGTTATCAATGCGTAGGAGGCTTGCCTGCCATTGTCTCTGCTCTCCTTGATGGCACAGCAATGACTACGATTGACGAAAAAATTCGCAACTTATTAAACCTATACGTTTACGACTTCTCACAGTACACAACGCCCGCTGAAGCAAATCGCATTGGCCTCCTTTGGAATAGTCTTCCTTCTCAGCTCGCTAAGGAAAATAAGCGATTTTTCTTCAGTTCAATTTCTAAAAATGCGCGAAGCCGCGAATATCTAGCTGCCGAGCAATGGCTCGCAACAGCCGGTCTCGTTATTCCAGTGACGCGCGTTAGTTCCGCACGAATTCCCTTAGCCGCATACAAAGAGACGGAATTCTTTAAGCTTTACCTTTTCGACATCGGTTTACTGCGTGTGATGTCAAAAATGTCCGTTGAGACGGTTCTTACAGAAAGTCAAAACTACAAAGAATTTAAAGGCGCACTCACGGAAAACTGCGTTGCCATTTCGCTAGCCCGAGCGCTAGGTTATTCACCCAATTACTGGGCAAGCGGCAATCGAGCGGAAGTCGACTTTCTTATTGAAGTTGGAAACAACGTTTGTCCCATCGAAGTTAAGGCAGGGACGAGTGTTCGCGCGCGTAGTCTTTCGGTTTTCGCTGAAAAGTTTTCTCCTCAACTTTCTGTACGTTTTTCGATGTTGCCTCTTTCCCTGAAAGGACATCTCTTAAACATTCCACTGCCGCTCACAGATTGGTCTCTAAAGTGGATTAAGCAATCCCTGTCAACTTAATCAGGCAAACCACAAAACCAGAAAATTCTAGGATTTTGGGATTATAATCCTTAAAAACTTATAGATTTTGGGATTACAAGACTAAAAATGCTTGATTCTGATTACGTTCCGCGTTTGCTTGAAAAAGGGCTTTCTGACTTTGGAAAGTCTTGCCGGGCAAAGATTCTCTTGGGCCCGAGACAGGTCGGGAAAAGCACCTTACTCGAAAAACTCACACGCGGCACGAAGCGCATTGTCCTCTCGGGAGAGGATGAGTCCGACCTAGCAGTTCTTTCCGATGTGGGAAGCTCTCTTCGTTTGACTCAAGAGTTCGAGGCAATCGTAATTGACGAAGCACAGTACGTCCCCTCTATTGGCCGCATTATCAAACGCCTCGTTGATACCAACAAAACGGGAGCCAAAATCTACGTAACTGGGTCAAGCTCCCTTGATCTGGCGGCTGGAATAAAAGAATCCGCAGCCGGGCGCTTTGAGACAAAGAATCTTTGGGCACTTTCCCTTGAAGAACTGGCAGGAAAAACCTCTTGGATTGAGAGTAAACGGGAACTCCCTCAGTACATGATTTACGGGATGCTTCCCGCTACCATTAATGAACCAGAAAAAGCGCGCGACTATCTCCTAGATTTTTCTGATGCGATTTTGTACAAAGATCTCTTTAGCCTCTCGGAGATGCGAAAACCTACAGAACTTGTTCGCCTCGTGAAGTACTTGGCGCACAGCGTTGGCTCCGACGTCCGATACGGCTCTATTGCAAATGAACTCGGGATTCAAAATAAAACCATCGAGCGTTACGTCGATTTACTTGAAGCGGCCTTTATTATCAAAGTCGTCCCGTCCCTCTCGCGCAATCCGAAATCCGAACTCAAACTCAGTAAGAAAATCTACTTTTGCGATAACGGCATTCGCAATGCCCTGATTCGGGACTTCACGCCTCTTGCTGCTCGAGAAGACGCAGGGGCTCTTTGGGAAAATTTCTTTTTCACAGAGCGCCTTAAATTCCACGCCAATCGACGCGATGGCGCAGAGATTTATTTCTGGCGCAATCTGGCTAAACACGAAGTCGACTTCCTTGATGTCCTTGACGGAAAGGTTCGTGCTTTTGAATGCAAATTGAAAAACACAAAGCGCACAACTGCGATTCGCGCTTTTGAGCGAGCCCATCCAGAGAGCCCTGTGACAATAGCGACACCAGAAAATATCGACACAATTTTGACTTCCGCTTAGAGTCTTAGGCTATTTTCATCCAAAAGAAACTCTCGTAAACCCATCGTGATGAGTCCTTTCTCGTCACGACGAACTTTGATGTTATCCCCTACAACGATGATCTTTCGAAAAGAATCGGGGATGCACAAAAGGCTTCGCTCTTCTTGGTTTATTTTTTCTTCTGAGGCAAGTGAAAATGCCGATTGGATATAACACTTTTCGCTTCCTCGTGTTGCGACGAAATCGACCTCTAACCGCTTTTTTTTGCGCTTACCCTCGTGGGTTTCGTAGTGTTCAACAATGCCAACGTCAACGTTGTAACCTCGGGCTCTTAGTTCGTTATAGATGATATTTTCCATCAGATGCGTCTCTTCAATCTGACGAAACCCGAGGCGAGCATTCCTGAGTCCCACATCCTCAAAGTAGAACTTCGAAGGTGACCCAATGTACTTTCTTCCCTTAACATCAAAGCGAGAAGCTCGACTTATGAGGAAAGAATCCACCAAATAATCCATATAAGTTTTGATTGTCTTATCGGTGATTGCCTTCATTTTCACGCTTTTTACCGTGCGCACCAACTTATTGGGACTCGTGTAACTACCGATAGCGGATGCAAGCACATCCACCAACTCGTCAAGTTCTTCTCGGTTTCTAACCGCATGTCGCTCGACAATATCTAAGAGGTAGACATTTTTGAACAATGCATTGAGGTACTCTGCTTTGTCTTCTCGCTCTGTAAGCGTCAAAGTTTGAGGAAGCCCTCCGTAAACAAGATAGTCATCCCAAGCTGCATCCTCAGTGCCCTGGTAGGAAGAGAGAAATTCTGAAAACGTCAAGGGATAGAGATGAATTTCATCTCCTCTGCCACGAAACTCCGTAATGACATCCGAAGAAAGAAATTTTGAATTACTCCCTGTCACATACACATCCAGATTGCGGATGTGTAGAAGACTATTAAGGACATCCTCAAATTCCTTTAAGTACTGAACTTCATCCAGAATGACGTAGTAGTCACCTTCATCTTTGATGGCCGCCTTAATGAAGGCGAGCATGGCATCAGGATCACGCAACGCTTTGTTGCTGCGGTCATCCAAGGCCACTTCGATGATGTGATCCTCTTGAACCCCGCTACTTAAAAGATAGTTGTGGAACAAGTGAAAAAGAAGATAGGACTTCCCGCACCTCCGGATGCCTGTCACAACCTTTATTAATCCATTTTTCTTTTTACGAACTAGTTTTGCTAAGTATCTGTCGCGGCGGATTTCCATAAGCCATCTATTCCGAAGTTAGGTTCACATGCACCTCTTTTCGGAATATCTTACACTGAGTTTGG
>CAZHBC010000004.1:25049-31822 GCA_964530715.1 uncultured Sutterella sp.
GAAGAAGCCCGTTAGTGAACTTCTCCGAAGTCTGACAAAAATTAAGCCTTCGCAGCCGCAGCCTGTTGAGCAGCAACTTCAGCAGCAAAGTCCTCGTTGCGCTTCGCAAGGCCTTCGCCCACGACGTAAAGCGCAAAGCCTGCGACAGAAGCAGACTTGCTCTTTAACAACTGCGCAACTGTAACCTTGTCATCCTTAACGAAAGGCTGATTAAGTAGCGTTACTTCCTTTAAGAACTTCTGCACGGAGCCTTCAGCAATCTTTTCAAGAATTGCCGCAGGCTTACCAGCTTCGCGAGCCTTCTCGAGAGCAACGCGACGTTCTGTTTCGATTAACGCAGGATCAACTCCGTCCTTATCGAGGGCCTTGGGCTTAGAAGCGGCGATGTGCATTGCAACATCGTGCGCAACTTCATCATCCCCACCAACGACATCAACGAGAGCGCCAATCTTTGCGCCACCGTGCACGTAGCTGTGAAGTTTTCCCTTTGCTTCGAGGCGAACGAAGCGGCGGAAAGTCATATTTTCGCCAATCTTGCCAACGAGATCCTTACGGACCTGTTCCAAGGGCTTGCCATTCAAATCGAGAGCAAGGAGCGCTTCGATGTCCGCGGGGTTCTTTTCAACGGCAAGACGCACAGCGTCAGCGGCCATCTGCTGGAACTCGGCATTCTTCGCAACGAAGTCTGTCTCGGAATTCAATTCAAGAATCGCACCTGTTTTGCCATCTTCACTGATGTAGACAGAGACGATGCCTTCAGCCGTGATACGTGTTGCAGCCTTTGTGGCCTTGTTGCCAAGCTTCACACGCAAAATCTCTTCTGCCTTTGCAGCATCACCTTCGGCTTCGGTAAGTGCCTTCTTGCACTCCATCATGGGAGCATCCGTTTTTTCACGCAATGCTTTGACCATAGCGGCGGTAATAACAGCCATATCTCACTCCTAAAGTGTCCCGTTTTACACGCCCTGTTAGGAGCGTGTTAACGGGGATTAAAACGAATGCCCGAAATCATTTTTTCGGGCGCAAGAGACCTATTCGGCCGGGGTTTCTTCAACGAATTCCTCAGCGGGCTTGTCACCCGTGGCAGCATCTTCCTTACCAGCTAAGACGGCATCAGCGATACCGCTAGCGTAGATGGCGACGGCCTTACCAGAGTCATCGTTACCCGGGATGACGTAGTCAACACCCTCGGGGCTGTGGTTCGTATCGACAACGGCGATAACAGGAATACCAAGCTTATTGGCTTCGGCAATCGCGTTCTTGTGGAAACCGACGTCAACAATAAAGAGAGCATCCGGAAGGCTTGTCATTTCCTTGATGCCGCCGATGGACTTGTTGAGCTTTTCGATTTCACGACCGAAATCGAGCGCTTCCTTCTTTGTCATCTTCTCGACGCCACCTTCGGCGACAACCTGCTCCATCTCCTTGAGGTGCTTAATTGTCTGCTTAACGGTCTTGAAGTTTGTCAAGGTACCGCCTAACCAGCGCTGATCAACCCAGCAGCAACCTGCTCTCTGGGCCTGTTCGACGATGATCTCACGACCACCACGCTTTGTATCAACAAAGAGAACCTTACCGCCACGGGCTGTGAGTTCACGAACGAACTTCTCGGCCTGTGCGAACTTCTCGACGGTCTTCTCAAGGTTGATGATGTGAATTCTGTTGCGGGAACCGAAGATGTACTGTGCCATCTTGGGATTCCAAAAACGTGTTTGGTGACCGAAGTGGCAACCGGCCTCCAACATCTCACGCATGCTTACGGACATGTTTAATCTCCAAGGTTAGTGTCCAACGCCGCGGCTCAGTGACGGATTTTTTAGTTCACCTCGGACGAGCTTACGGCGCGCGATTTACAACCCAATGAAACAACAACGATTCATCGGACAATTTGCCTTTGCGCACTTTTTGCGAAAAGGTGGCGCATTATAAAGAGAAATCAAAGAAAATCGCAATGCCAACTGCCCTTAGAAAGAAGAAATCCACGAAGAAGCAACAGAAAAGCGGGAAGCGCTAAGGGGAATTCCTTCTTTTTCTCTTGCGTTACTGAGAAATTTTCACTGGGCAAATTTTTTAAATTTCTATCTTAATCTCACCTCTTATACATAGGAACGACTCTCTTCTTTTATAAGTTAAAAGTAATATCTTCACCGTAAAAAATCGAATAAGAATAGAATCTTGCGCAATTTTTAGGTCTCTTCTCTTTGAAGAGCAGTTGTGCCCGTCGAGGGTTCTCTCAACGGGACTTTTCCACTAGATTTTTTCGTAAGTTTTTTAGTATGTTCTACGGTTGGAATCTCTGCGCACTTTCGACCTTGGGTAACCTCATTATCCAAGGAACCGCCATCTACAGTATGAACTCCTTCATCGAGCCCCTCTTTGAGGCCTACGGCTGGAGTCGCACGGCAACGAGTGCCTGCATGGGGTTTGCCGCTCTTATCGGTTTCGGATGCGCTCCGCTCATTGGAACGCTCGATATGAAGATTGGTTCGAGGAAGATGATGTGCTTCGGATCCCTTCTTGCGGCACTTGCGCTCCTTGGGATGGGGTCGACTACGAACTACTACATCTTTACAGCGTGTTTTTGCATGGTCTGGGCAGCAAGTCAGTGCTGTGGCGGCCTAGTGGCAAATGGATTGCTCTGCCACTGGTTTAAGGTTCACCGCGGTGTTGCCTTCGGTGTCGCGGCAGTAGGCATGTCTTTTGCGGGATCGATTATTCCAATCTTCTCCCTTTTCTGCATCACGCATTGGGGCATTTCTAACGCTTACTACATCTTGGCTGCCTGCGCGGCACTCCTTTTTATTCCTTGCGCCCTTATGGTAAAAGAGAGACCCGAGATGATGGGACTCACGCCGGATGGACTCCCTGTACCCGAAAAAGAAAAGAAAGAAAGAGCCCTTGATACGAGTGAAGATGCCGCACACAAGAAAGAACCCTCGATTCGACAGTTCCTTTGCATGAAGGAAATCTATCTTATCGGTATGGGCGCAGGACTCGGTCTTATGTGTGCTTCTGGTTTGATGTCACAGTTAAAACCACGCTTTACCGAACTGGGGTACGATGCCGTTACCGCTATGACCTTTATGTCGATTGCGGCGGTTTCCTGCGGCTTAAGTAAATTCTTCTGGGGGTGGCTAGCAGATACGATTCGACCGATTCGAGCCCTGCGGCTTGTGATGGCTCTGCACATCATCGCCCTGGGGCTCTCGGTTATGCATTTTAGCTACTGGACAACGTGCCTTTACTGCATCTTCATGGGGGCCTGTTGCGGATCGTATTGGACACTTCTTCCTGCGGTTGTAGGCTTTTACTTTGGTCCAACACACTTTCTTGGAACCTACAGGTTTGTGAGTTTCTTCCTGCTATTGAAGTCCTGCGCCTACCCGATTCTTGGCTACTCCTACGATATGACATCTAGCTACGAAACGGGCTATCTCGTCTATCTCGGTCTCGTCACGATTGGTTTTATCCTGACACTCATTCTCGATGAGAAGAAGGGATCCGAATACAAGGCAATGGTTGAAAGAAGTAAGGCCAAGGCCTAACAAAGGCCCTCCTAGAGGAAAGGCTTTGCCGCAAGCCAAAACACCACAAGGCCAATGACAAAGAACACGACAGCCGTTGCTTGGTTAACGTGTCTATGCCCTGCGTCTCCTTCAAAAAAGCGTCTTGCGTGGCCCGCAAGAACCGAATAGAGCAGTCCACAAGCCATCACCATGATTGCATAGACAGCAATCATGATAGAAACCTGTGGCACGAAAGGAATTTCCGTTGAAATAAATTGCGGGAAAACGGAAATCGTGAAAACAAGTGGCTGTGGATTTGTAAGAGAAATCAACACTGATTGCCAAAAGAAAGTATCCTCATTATTTCCCTTGTGTTCGTGAACAACAACGGAACCCTTCTTCGCTTTAACCCAGGATTTCCAAGCGAGGAAAAAGAGTACGAGAGCCCCAAAGAACTTAATTGCCGCATAAAGCGTTGGGCTTTTTTCAATGATGATTCCAAGTCCAGAAAGGCCTGCAATCTGCAAAATGGCAATGCCAACAGCGAGGCCAAAAATCGCCCATAACGTTCCCTTCCACCCGCGCTGTAGCGAGAGGCCCATCACCATGATAAAGCCCAAGCCAGGCGTCATGATATTGGCAAAACTTGTGAGAAGGAAAAGGCTAAATAAGGACCAAACAACCATAACACACTGCCTTTGGAAAAGCTGCGCTCATTGGAATTAGTTGCGACTATAAAGAATTCCGCTCTCTAATGCCAAGTGCCTGGGTGAAGCCAAAAATCAATCGCTCTTTCTAGGTAACGCGTCTTTGAAAAATTGGGAATACTTTCTATGAGCATACTTCCATAATTAGACCCATCAGGGGCCATAGACCTTGGGATGATACGAGTGTCCCCAACAATCAAAATTCCCCGATCTGTTTCACTACGAATCAAGCGACCAACACCCTGCTTAAGAGCAATTGCAGCCAATGGCACCTGATGGTCATGGAAGGGATTTCCGCCTTCTTTGCGAATCCACTGACACCTAGCTTCAAGAACTGGGTCGTCTTTAGGTGCAAAAGGAATCTTATCGATTACAACCAGAGAAAGCGCTTCCCCCTTAATGTCAATTCCTTCCCAGAAACCCATCGTTGCGACGAGAATGGCGTGATCAGCAGCTCGGAATTTCGTTAAGAGATTGTGCCTAGAGTCTTCATTTTGCACATAGACTTCGTAGGCTCTGGCATTGTCTTGGATTCTTTCACGAAGAGACTCTGCAGCTAGGACCATCGCTTGGCGACTCGTACACAAAAAGAGCGTTCTTCCCTTTAGCATGTCAATGATGGGCCAAGCCGCATCGACTAATCGCTCTGTGAAGAGGACTTTGTCATTGGGATTAGGCATATCGGGCGGGATATAAAGAAGCGCCTGATTCGGAAAATCAAAGGGGCTCTGCCAGGCTTTAGCTTCAGCATCCTCCAAACCCAATTCTTTTAAAAAGTGCGTGAAATCATCCTTTCCTGTTGCAAGAGTTGCTGAAGTAAAAACCCAGGCTGTGTAAGGAAGGTTTTGAATCATCCGAGAAAAATCTTCCGCAAAAGAAAGTGGCGTTTGCTTAAGCCGTAAATCGTGAGAGGTTCGTTCAATCCAACGTACGTATGCTTTCCCTGATGCATCCCGTACTAGCTCTTCTGGCTTTTTGAAAGCTTTCTCCCAGTGTGCCATAAGGTCAATTGCATCTGTAAGTAGCGCATGACTTCCCTTAAGGTCTTCATCGTCATCCATAACAAGTTCGACGCGGTCGGCAAGTTTCGCTGCGGCAACCGTCGCCCTATGAAGAGGCTCTTGTGCTTGGGCAATATTCTCAATCTTCGCGATATTCACAGAAGTCCCCTCGAGAACTCCCAAATTATCTAATTCAAGGATAAAGTCGAGAAGTAGATTGCGTGCTTCATCGTAGAGTGTTTCCCAAGTTTCTTTTTCCTTTTTCAGTGCCTGGCGATGGCGACTCATCGTCATGCGACGAATGTCTTTATAGATGTCTCCAACAGCCCGTGTCGAGAGCTCTTCGCTGAAGAAAGAAGAACCAATTTCAGCTAGTTTGTGCGCCTCATCAAAAATGACAATATCGCTCTCGGGAAGCATCTCAGTAGCGCTCTGGTCTCTAACCGCCATCGCTGAGAGAAAGAGATGGTGATTGACGACAACGACTTCCGCGTCTTTCGCTTCTTGCCTTGCTCGATTTACAAAACATCTTTCTGCGAAAGGGCATTTCTGCGCATTGCAATTTTCTCGTGTACTCGTAACGAAGGGCCAAATAACGGAGTCTTCTGCAACGCCCTTAACCTCGGCTCTGTCCCCTGTCGAAGTCTCTACGGCAAAAGCTTCAATACGCTTAAGGTCTGCGAATGCCGCAGGAGAAGGAAGACCCGTGACTCTCGCTTCTTTCATCCGCTTCAGGCAAATGTAGTTTGCCCGCCCCTTAAGGAGTTTTGCCGTGACGTGAATACCAAGAGCGGTCTCAAGAGCAGGGATATCCTTTTTAAAGAGTTGCTCTTGCAGAGTTTTCCCTGCAGTACTCACAATCGCTTTCTTTCCTGACATAAGCACAGGCACAAGATAACCATAGGTTTTCCCTGTCCCTGTTCCTGCTTCAAGAACTGCAATATCACGTTTTTCTAGAGCGGCGGCAACCGATTGAGCAAAGGCAATCTGCCCTGGTCTACTCACAAAACCTGGGCTTCTGAGGGCAAGACGACCTTCAGGAGAAAACGCCTTGCCGATTTTTCGGACAAATTGACTCTGTTCTTCCTCTGGTTGCATGGTGTTTACCATTATTTTTTATTTTCGCGTTTGGCTCTTTTTTCCGCACGGCGCTTTAAAGCGTCTTCCCGTTCCGCGATGCGGGCTTTATGTTGTGCTTCGCGTGCGTCACTTTTCTTTAGATTTTCTGTTTCAGCCGCACGGCGCTCCTCCATCTTCCCTTCTCTTTTCTTTATATCCTTAGCACGAGTTTGTGCGTGAGTTGCGCTTGTTGGAGGCTCTGCCTTTTTCTTAGGAGAAGACTTCGCAAAGGGGTCTTTGGGGCCTGCTGCACGACGGTCATCGCGCTTAGCTTGCCTCACCTTTTCTGCTTCAATATCAGCTTTGCGAACGTGACGCTTCGCTTCAACTTCAACAGCAATGAAACGGCGTTCTGCCCGAATCTTTGCCCGGCGAACATTGTCTTTGCAGCGATTAACAAAGAAAGTTTCTGAACAGCGCTTTGTCGAATAGTCAGCAAG
>CAZHBC010000005.1:0-27681 GCA_964530715.1 uncultured Sutterella sp.
ACGAGGCTCTGAAGTGTAAAGAAACCGGAGAGGAGAAGGTCATTCTCTTCTGCCTGACGGGTACAGGGTACTTTGATATGTCTGCCTATCAGCGCTTTAACGATGGCACGATGACAGATTACATCCCGACAGACGAAGAACTCGAGGCAAGTTTTGCGAAGATGCCAAAGGTTGAGGAGTAAGGAGCGCCTAACTTAAAGTAACTAAAGAGATCCTGATGCTGTGGATTCACGTCGGGGTCTCTTTCACTATTTCGCCTCAAGTCTTCTGTGGCGCACTACCGTGAGAACTTTCTCTTTGAAGGCAGCAGCGAGTCTATCTGCGATATAGACACTGCGGTGTTGCCCTCCAGTGCAACCAATTGCCACCGTAAGGTAGTGGCGGTTCTGCGCCTCATAGGAAGGAAGCCACTTGTCGATAAAGTGTGTGATGTCAGAAAGCATCTCTTTTACTTCAGGCTTGGATTCCAAAAACGCTGCAACAGGGCGATCTAACCCTGTGAGGCTTTGCAAGCCTTCTTCATAGAAAGGATTCGGGAGATTTCGGACATCAAAAACCAAGTCAGCGGCAACAGGAATTCCGTATTTGAAAGCAAAACTTTCAAAGGCAAGTGTCATGGAAGAGGCGGGAATGTCTGCAAATTCCGTAACCCAACGCCGTAGAGTATTGGGAAGAACCCGCGTTGTATCGATGACATGCGCAAAGTCTTCAATAGGTGCTAAGAGGTCTCGTTCTAGGCCGATAGCTTCCGAGAGAGTTCTCTCGGTTTTTTCTCCCCGCCGAACCGAAAGAGGATGGCGACGTCGGGTTTCGGAGAAACGCTTAACGAGTTCGGAGTTGGTGGCGGTTAGAAAGAGAATACGTACATCGACATTTTCTTTACGAAGCGCATTGATGCATTCAATTGCCTGCTCTGGTTTTGAAATTCCTCTTGCATCGATAGCAATGGCGATACGGTCTAGTCCTCGCTCGCTTAAGTGTTTGAGAACAGAAATTAAATAGTCGAGGGGAAGATTATCCAAGCAGTAGTAGCCACTATCTTCTAACTGACGAATGGCAACAGACTTTCCAGAGCCTGAAAGACCCGTGACAATAACAAGACGAAGGCGCATGGTAATTTCCTTTCGTTTGTAACGCTTGAGAACTACTTCGTTTTAGGCTCCCAAGCTTGAATTTGTGTGGCAACTTCTGCGGCATCTGCCGCATTTAAGAGTGCATCAATCGCGTTGGGTGTCGAGAGCAGTCCAGCAACATCCGCAAGAATGTCCAAATAGGTCTCAGGCGTATTTTCTGGAATCGCCACAATAAAGAAAATACGCGCTTCTTTTTGTTTTGGGCCTTCACAGGGAATGCTCTCGTGCGTTCGAATAAAACACAAGCAGGGTTCAATGGCCCCTTGGACACGAGCATGGGGAATTGCAACGCCACCTCCGAGACCCGTGGCTCCGAGCTTCTCCCGCGCAAAGAGTGCATCAAAAAGATTTTGTGCAGGAACCCCAGCTACGGAAGAAAGTACTTTTGCTGCCTCCTCAAGAAGTCGCTTCATACTGGCAACATCAAGATCGAGCAGGATGTTCTCGTGAGGGTTTAATAACTTTGCAAGATGGTTCATGGTCTAGGAAATGGAAATTTCCTATGGAGTATATCGAACCTAAAGCGTTAGGAGTTAAGTCGAATCCTTTCGGATTTCGGCGCAATTTTCTCGAGTTCCCGATATTTTGCAACAGTTCTGCGGGCAACGTGTACGCCTTCGCCTTCGAGAATTTTGGCAATGGCTGAGTCGCTTAGAGGAGAAGATTTGTCTTCAGAATCAACAATCTGCCGAATACGAGCTCTGACGCTCGTTGCAGCTAAATCTTCTTTTCCTTCTTCCCCAGCAATCGTAGAGGAGAAGAAAAATTTTAGGGGGTAAACCCCAAAGGGCGTTTCGATAAATTTCCCTGCAACAGCACGGCTAACGGTAGATTTTGAAATACCGATTGCATCTGCAAGTTCTTGCATACTTAAAGGGCGAAGGAAATTGGGCCCCTTAAGAAAGAATTCTTTTTGTGTAGAAAAAAGCGCCGTTACAACCGCAGAAAGTGTCTTTTTTCGCCTTTCAAGAGCGTTGATAAAAAGTTTTGCCTCATGCGCGAATTGCTCCATTTCTTTGGGGATTTCCCTTGAACTCTCCTTAAGAAGATTGAAGGTCTCTTCGTCAAAGGAAATCTCGGAAAGTGTTTCTTCGTGAAAGACTAGGCTTAGAGAATTTCCTTTCTTTTGAATAGAAAAATCTGCAATAACGCCGTTATCTCTAAGGTCGGCAAAGCGAGAACAGGGTTTGGGGTCAAGTGTTTTTAACACATCGAGTGCGGCATCAATCTCCGCAGTGCTACGAGAAAGCGCCGCGGCAATGGCTTCTTTATTTCCCCGAAGAAGTAGAGTCGGGCATTCTTTAAGAATCTCGCCTGCAAGTTCCCGTAAAGGCGTCTTTTCATCTCTCGGCGCTTTCTTAAGTTGAAGGAGAAGAACTTCAAGGGGGGTCGTTGCAGCAACCCCTGTGGGATCTAGGCCCTGTACGAGACTAAGGGCCTCTTGCCAAAGCGTGAAGGGGAGCCCTTTTTCGCCGTAACTTTCTGAGATCGCCTCAAGGGAGCCATCTAAGAGGCCATCTTCGGTTAAGTTTCCGGCAATCCAACGGGCTAAATTCTTTTTCTCTTCTTCGAGGGGGAGAAGAGAAATTTGCCTATTAAGATGCTCTAAAAGAGTAATGGGATAACTTAAAGTTTCCGTCGGGTCAAAGTCTTCTCGATCTTCTTCTAGGCGTCGAGAGGTTTCTTTCCAACTGATTAGCGGGGCTTCCCCGTGATAGTCCCGAGCAACACCTGCTGACTCATCAAACGCTGGGTTGCTGGAGGGGACTTCTGAGAGATTTTCCTTTTCTTTTCTCTCTAGGAAGGGGTTGACTTCCAAGGCCTCCTCTATGGTCTCTTCTAATTCTTGCGAAGAAAGCACAAGCAACTTCGAAGTTTCCAAGAGAAGTTGCTTCGGGATTTGCTTTTGTTTCTGGCCTAGTCCAAGCCGAATTGACGAGACCGCCATAGCGAGTTACATGTGGAAGTCGTGCCCGAGGTAGATGTCCCGAACCGCTGTGTTTTTCACAATATCGTCGGGATTCCCTTCGGCGAGAACTTTACCTTCATTAATGATAAAAGCTCTGTCGCAGATGCCAAGTGTCTCACGAACATTGTGGTCCGTGATGAGAACGCCGATATTGCGAGCCTTTAAGAAACAAACGATGCGTTTGATTTCTTTAACGGCGATGGGGTCAACCCCTGCGAAGGGTTCATCGAGCAAAATAAACTGGGGATTTGCTGCGAGAGCACGGGCAATTTCCGTACGGCGTCTTTCGCCACCAGAGAGAGAAAGCGCCATGTTGGTGCGAAGGTGCTCAATCTGCAAGTCTTTTAAAAGCGCTGTTAGTTGCGTCTCAATCTCTTTAGAGGTAAGACGCTTACCATCGCGATCTTCTTTAAGTTCAAGAATTGCTCGGATGTTGTCCTCAACAGAAAGCCGGCGAAAGACACTAGCTTCTTGCGGTAAATAGGTCACACCGAGCCGTGCTCTTTTGTGAATTGGCAGATGCGTGATTTCATCTCCGTCGATGAAAATTTTTCCATCGTTTGGAGCGATAAGGCCTACAACCATGTAAAAACTTGTGGTTTTTCCCGCACCATTGGGGCCCATGAGGCCAACGACCTCACCGGTTTTCACATCAAAGGAAACGTCGTTAACAACCGTGCGTGAGCCAAAACGCTTCATGAGGTTTTCGGCTCTGAGAGTGTGCATCGGTTTTTGAGATTCTGTTGTTGTAGGCATCGGTTAAGGAGGGTCCTTCTTAATTTATTTACTTTCAAGTTGGGTATCCCCACGCAATGTGGGTGGCGTTTCCTGCTCGGGAGTCGTGGTTGTCTTCTCTTTTTGTCTCGGGCTCAGCACGGCAGAGATACGGGTTTTCTGCCCGCCAACCTGCCCCCCTTCGACGCGACTTGTGGCATGGAGAAGATCATAGGTAATCACTGCGCCATCTGTGGAATCTAAAACAGTGCCGTTTTCACTGCGGGTAATCCGTGCATTTTCCCGCAGAATAATGCGGTCTGTTTTTTCCTCATAGATTGCCTTAAGCGATCTCGCGTGTACCCATTCATCAATTTTTGGATTCTTAGAATCCCGCTTTTCTTTCATGCGAACGGGATTTCCCGTGACAGTAATTGTTCGATAGCCTTTACGGTCAATGACAAGTTCAAGTCTGTCGCCTAAGACTTCAAGCGTACCCTGGTGAACTTCAACGTGGCCAGTGTAGACGGCTCTCTGGCCGACTTCATCGCCATTGAAAGTATCAGCGATGATTTCAATGGGCTTACTGCGGTCTGCCGTGAGCGCCAAAGAAATGGCGGGCGTTACGAGAGCGGTGAGAGCAAATATCCAATTTCGGTTCATGGGCTTTTTCCGATGTTTCGAAAAAACGGTTTAAAAGAAGTGCCCTAACGGCGCTTCTTCCTAGGCATGATAAACGTGTGTACGTCTGAATTAAAACGAACGGTTCTGTCAATGTTATCGTAATCAAAGCCGATGCCAGTGTTGACATCGCCTCCATGCTCAATGCGCACGGGGGCGTTACCCGTTACAACCTGCGTATCTGGGTAGACGATTGCGTGAGAGGTTGTAAGACGCAACGGGGCCGTGTCACGGTCGCTAGCACGCGTGAGAAGGATATTGCCTGTAAAGACAACGGTTTCTCCTTCATCTAGGGTGCTACCTGTGTTTGCAGATACCTTGAGTTGCGGTTTATCGGGTGCAAGCGTGACAAGTTTCGGTTTGATGCTGATGCTTCGTCCATCGCTATAGTGTTCGACGTATTCGGAGAAGAGGCGGTGTTTGGGTGTACCGTCTGCCTCAAAAGTCGTCACAACACAGTCGCGGGTGGCGAAATCAGGCGACTCTTGATTGGGTTCAACAGTCGTGACGAGATAGTGAGAACGAATAGCGTAGTAACCCGTTGCTGCCACAATAACTGCAAGCAAACCAAGTCCGCAAAGGGAAATAATGCGATCCTTTACGTTCATTGAGCTTTTTCTCCGTGGACGTAATACCGGTCAACAAGAGCATCCCATTTCCCTTGAGCCCGAAGAATAAGTTCAGCAAGACTTCTTACGGCGCCGTTTCCTCCGCGAGCAGGGCTAACAAATTTAGCAAGAGGCAAAACCGCAGGGTCAGCGTCCGCTGGGCAGGCAGGGAGCCCCGCAAGGGTGAGAGGTGGGATATCGGGGACGTCATCTCCCATGTAAGCCACTTCTTCTGCTTTGACACCAAATTTACGAAGAAGTTCCGCGAAAGCCTCTCCTTTAAAGGTCTTTCCTTGTTGAACAGCATCGATACCAAGCTCTGCGGCTCGGCGTGCTGTCTGCTCGGAGATTCGCCCTGTGAGGAGGGCAACAGGAATCCCTGCTTTTCTTAGCATCACGATGCCTAGGCCATCGCGCGTGTAAAAACGTTTAACGACTTCCCCCGCGGCGCCTGTCCAAATTGAGCCGTCTGTGAGGACCCCGTCGACATCGAGAACAACGAGGCGAATTTGAGAGGCGGCATCCTTGAGCTTTTCGTCCATCGCAGTTGCCTTTTAAATTACCTTAGCGCTCATCAAGTCGTGCATGTGGAGTGCCCCAATGAGGTGGCCATCCTTGTCGACAACTAAGAGTTGATTAATAAGTTTTTTCTCAAGGAGTTTTGCCGCACTGGCAGCCATTTCATCTGCGCCAATGGTTGTCGGCGTCCGGGTCATGACGTCTTCAATGAGAATTGAGCGGATGTCACCGCGCCGCTCGATAAGGCGTCTAAGGTCTCCTTCCGTGAAGATTCCCGTAACGCGGCCTGTCGCATCGACAATGGCGGTCATACCGATATGTTTTTTCGTGATTTCTCGCACAGCATCCAAAACGCTTGTCCCTTCACAAACAGCAGGTACCGCGTCCGCAGAGCGCATCACGTCTCGCACGTGCGTAAGAAGCCTACGACCCAAGGCTCCACCGGGATGCGATCTTGCGAAGTCTTCTTTTGTAAATCCCTTCTCATGCATGAGAGCCACGGCGAGAGCGTCGCCCAAGGCAAGGGTAGCGGTCGTTGAAGATGTGGGAGCAAGATTTAAGGGGCAGGCTTCTGTGCGCACTCCAATATCTAGAGCAACATCAGAGGCTTTTCCGAGAGTACTTTCGGGATTGCCAGTAATAGAGATAAGACGAATCCCTTCGCGTTTTAAAACAGGAACAATCGTAAGAAGTTCATTGGTAGTCCCAGAGTAGGAGACAGCAATGACAACGTCTTCGGCGGTAATCATCCCAAGGTCGCCGTGAGCGGCCTCTGCTGCATGAACGAAGAAAGCGGGCGTTCCCGTGGAGGCGAGAGTTGCGGCAATTTTTCTTCCGACATGGGCGGATTTACCGACACCGCTTACGATAACGCGTCCTGGACTTGCGAGAATAAGTTCAAGGGCTGCGGCAAAGGGGCCATCTGCAATCTTATCTGCGAGGTGACTCACACACTCGGCTTCACGCTTTAGGACTTCGCGGCCGAGTTCAACGGCGCCAGCCACATCGTGCGTACATGTCATAGGAAAATCTCCATCTACTGAGTGTCGTCATTGTACCGAAAGGCTATTTCTCTCGGAGCGTAGCTTCAAAGGAAGATTGTGTCTGAAATTTGCAACTCAAAAAATCGATTTTAGCCCTGTTGTAACAAAATGTTGCATTTTGTAAAAAATGTGAATATCATATCTAATCGGATGACGGTCGTTTGGCGAAAACCGACGGCTGTCTTTGATTTTTTTAAACTTTACGGAAATATAACCATGCAAGCTCTTGGAAAATTCAAGCTCCACATTTTGGCGCTGCTTGTTGTCATGGTCTCCGATGCTATTGGTACACAGAAAATTGGCATTGTTGTTTTGTTGCCTCTTTTGTACGCCATGGTTCTCGGTGGCATTCTTTCTATTCCCAAGCTGAAGATCCTCACGATGGAAGAAGAAGAACGCGCGGCACACTTTATGCCGGTTGCGATGTTGATTCTCGTCGCCTATCTTGGCTTAGGTATCGGTCCGAACTTAGCCAAGCTTTTGAACTCTGGCTGGGCTCTTATCATGCAGGAATTCGGTCACTTCTTCGGCACAATGATTGTTGGTTTGCCGATGGCACTCTTACTGAAGATGGGTCGTGAATCCATTGGTGCCTGCTACTCAATTGACCGCGAACCGAACATCGCCATTATTGCTGAGAAGTTTGGTATCGACTCGCCTGAAGGCCGTGGTGTGATGGGTATGTACATCTGCGGTACAGTTTTCGGTGCAGCGTGGATTTCCCTTTTGGTTGGCGTTATCGCCCAGTTCGGTTGGTTCCATCCGCATTCCCTCGCAATGGGTGCAGGCATCGGTTCTGCTTCCATGATGGCTGCGGGCATTGCCTCCATCGTTGCTGTTTATCCGGATTACGCCCAGACGGTTCAGGCCTATGCGGGTGCTGCTAACCTGATGACAACCATCCTCGGTATCTATTTCGCGCTCTTTATCTCGCTGCCGGTTATGGTTTGGGTCTACGAGAAAGTTACGGGCGACGTTCGTCCTGCCAAGAAGTAAGGAGAATTGAACATGTTTGCAAAATTAAAGGACATCGGATTTATTCTCCTTGTGACGGCAATCTTCACTGTCATTGCCAATATGATTGGCTTCAAGGGCGAATTGGTTTCGGGCTCTATCGGTGCCTTGGTATTGCTCGTTATCACTTTCATCGGTTGCATTGTTGCTAACTTGCCTGGGTTCTCTAAGCTCCCGACAGTCTTCTGGGTTTCTCTTGTTGCGGTTATCGTCTCCATTCCAGGATTCCCCGGTGGCGATTGGATGCTTGCTCAGGTTAAGCATGTAAGCCTCTTGGCAACCACAACTCCGATTCTTGCTTACGCGGGTCTCTGCGTTGGTAAAGACTTGGAAGCTTTCAAGAGCCTTTCTTGGAAGATTATCCCTGTGGCGCTTTGCGTTTCTGCGGGTAGTTTTATCTGCGCAACGATTCTTGCTGAAATCATCCTTCGCCTGGAAGGTGTTTTCTAAGAGAAGAAAAGCGATAATGCGGGTTAGGTGGATTTCAATTTGAATCCACGCTCGCAGGTAAAAAAACAGTACGCCCGATTCCACAGCAATCGGGTCGGGCGAAGCCTCGAGAAAAGAAAAGGGGCTTCGCCTTTTAATTTTGGCGCCTCTCGCGCCAAAAGTGCTTAAAGAAAAAAGAGGTTTTTATGAGTAAAGAGGAACTTAAGCAGAAACTCTTGGAGGCCGTAAAAGCAAGACGCGCTGACATCGAGGCAATTGCCGAATCGATTCTTCGTGAACCAGAACTCGGTTACAAGGAAGTGAAGACATCCGCAAAGGTTAAGGCCATTTTCGATGAACTTGGTGTTGAGTACACGACAGGTTGGGGCCTGACGGGTGTTAAGGCTCGCCTTAAGGGTGGAAAGCCCGGTAAGACAGTTGCTATCTTAGGAGAGCTCGATGCGGTCATCTGCAAGAACTCTCCCTATGCGGCCGAGACTGGTGCAGCGCACTGCTGCGGGCACAACATTCAGATTGCCAACATGTTGGCAGTTGCCTGGGCTCTCAAAGACTCTGGCGTTATGAAGGATTTCGCAGGTGACGTTGTCTTCTTTGCTGTTCCCGCAGAAGAGTACGTTGAACTTGGTTATCGAGCCAGCCTCGTTAAGGAAGGCAAAATCAGTTACCTCGGTGGTAAGGAAGAAATCATCAAGGAAGGCGGATTTGACGATATTGACATCGCCCTTCAGATGCACGTTGCCGTGACGGAGAATCCGACGGGCTTCTATGGCTCTGGTGCAAGTAGCAATGGCTTTATCGGAAAGATTGTTGAATACAACGGAAAGGCCGCTCACGCTGCAGGGTGCCCAGATAAGGGTATCAACGCATTGAACGCTGCGATGCTTGGCATGATGGGCGTTAACGCAATTCGTGATCGCTTCCGTGAGGATGAATACGTGAGATTCCATCCGATTCTCACCAACGCTGGCGATCTCGTCAACGTCGTTCCTGACCACGTGACAATGGAAAGCTACGTGCGTGCAGCTTCGATCGATGGCATGAAGCGCTACAACGATGACATTAACCGTGCACTTCGTGCAGGGGCTGATGCCATTGGTGCCGAGTGTGTGATTCATGATATGCCGGGCTACCTCCCGCTTCGTCCGAACTTGCAACTGCGTGGAATTCTCGAAGAGAATGCGCGTGCGTTCTTCCCTGCTGAAGACGTTGCCGCGGGTCCGCACAACACGGCAAGTACCGATATGGGTGACGTTTCGCACCTTATTCCGATTGTTCACGCTTGGGTCGGCTGCGTGCGCGGTGCGTTGCATGGTGCCAACTACAAGCTAGCCGACAAGGATACGGCCTTCGAGAAGTCCCCGGCGGTTCTCGCTTGGACGCTTGTCGATTTGATGGCAGGCGACGGAGAAGTGGCGGAAGATATCTGCAAGAACTTTAAGCCCTTGCTTACGAAGAAGGCCTACTGCGAATTCATGGACTCTATTGGTAAATAGTAGAGACAAATTTCTCAGTAATTCTTAACGAAATAGCCCCTAGCAGCTGCGCGGGGCTATTTCCGTTTAAGCGAATGAAATTTCTTTCGAGCTTTAGAGATCGTACCCCTCGGAGTCTCCGTAATTTTGGGCGATTCTTAGAAGAATATCTTCGCGAGTGGGACTATAGGTTTGAGCGCCTTCGGTTTCGACTTTAAAAGAGGCAAGAGCGCAACCTAAGCGCAAACCCTTTTTCCAATCAAGACTGTGACTTACGGCGTGAAGGATGCCAGCTCGGAAGGCGTCTCCTGCGCCTATGGTATCAACCGCTCGAACGTTGCAGGCTGCAACGGTGAGTTTCCCATCTGCCGTGTAGACCGAAGCACCCTCTTCAGAAGCTGTGACAATGAGAGCTTTAGCGGTTTTGAGAATAGAAGAAGCTGTAGCACCCGTGATGCGTCTAACAGTTTCAAATTCAAAATCACTCATAACGACGTATTGTGCGGCTTCGATACAGCTAAGGAGTTCGCTTGCGCTAAAGCGGGGTGTAATCTGCCCTGGGTCAAAGAAAAAAGGCACCTTGTGGCTTCTAAATTGCTTAACGCGAGAAATCATGGAGACGCGTGTCTCAGGGGCAAGGATTCCAACGGAGAAAGTTTCATTTTCTGGCCAAATATCCGTTCGTGTGAAAAGCGCTGCGTTAGAAGAAAAGGTCGCAATTTGTGAGCCCGTCGTATCCGTGATGATGACGCACTGCGAGGTAAATTCCTCTGCAACACGATTTGCATAGAGGCGAATGCCGCATTCTGCTAAATGGTTTTCATAGTCTGCAGCATCGTTCTCCCCTAGGGCACAGAGAAGAACAGGGTCGTCTCCGAGAAGGTGCACAGCGTAGGCAATATTTGCACCACATCCGCCAAAGCGGCGCATCATAGATGCGGCAGGAAAACACACATTCATGTGTGTAAGGGGCCTCTCGGAGAGGTGATTACAAAAACGGCCCCGATAGGAGAAAACCGTATCGTAGGCCGCTGAACCCGTAACGCAGATTGTCATTTGCTTGCTGGATAAAGGGGCGTAGCAATGCAGCGAGAAGGCGTTGCGTTGGTACGCATGTTGACGTTAATCGAAAGAGAACGCCCTGCGCCAAGACTCTTAATCCCAGGGTCTGCTAAGAAGTCAGAGGGAGCAAGCGTTTGTTCGGCGATTGCAGCGTCGTTTTCATCGACAAGTTGTAGCGAAATGTGAGGCACAGCCTGAGCGATGTTCGATCCATTAATAATCGTGACTTCGAGTGTGTAGCTACCGGGTGTTCCCGTGTTCGTAAGCTGTGCCTTCGTCACAGCAAAAGCTTCAATGTTCTTTAGGTAGAACCCTGGGCAGGTAATCTTCGTACAGACAGCCTCAAAGATAGGTTTCGTCTTCGGGAACTTCTCGATAACGGACTGATTCATGATGACAGCCACAACGGCGAGAATCACAAGAAAGAGCCCTAAGACGAGAAGTGTTCCAGTAGAAGAGCTCTTTTTTTGCTTTTTCTTCGGGGCAACAGCCTCTGTGAGGGCTACGCCACCCGCAGCAGAGTTTTCAGGTTTCTCAGGAGTTTTAGTAGACTCAGACGTTGGAGCTTTTGTTGGGAGCCCAACCGTTGGTTCCGTGCGCCCAGAGAAATCCGACATAAGGTTATTTAGTCTTTCGAGTTGTTCTTTGGCGCTATTGGGTGTGCGAAGAGGGATTCCTTTCTGTGCGGGTGTAATAGGAGCCGAAGGAAAGTTTTCTTCTTCTTCCTCTTCTTCTAAAGAGGGGCTTTCCTCTTCGGATTCTTTCTCGCTATCTGCCGCTTGCTCTTCCTCTTTTTCGGCGACTTTGACTTCAGGCGCTACCGTGGCGTTAATTGGCGCAGAAATAACAGGAGCAAGAGGCGCTTTCCCATCGTCAGCTTCTTTTTCTTCAGAGGGAAGGACGGAAGAGACATCTTTATCTGCAGTAGGGGAGGTCTCTGTTGCCATAGTAGAGGTAACAGGAGAGGCTGTTACTGGAGTATTTGAGACACTCTTCGGAGCCTCAGGGACAGGAGCGGCTTTTTGCGCCGTGGCAGTCTCAGGGAAAAGCGAATCAGGAACGCTGAGAATATCGCGTGTCGCATCAAAGAAATTATTGCACTTCGAACATCTCACAGGAGCATTTTCGGCCTGCTCTTTGCTCTCTAGGAGCCAGACAGCACCACAATAAGGGCAACGCGTTACATAAGCCATTTTTACTTTTCCTTTGCACTGTCTCGATGCGCAACAAGGCAGCACCAATCTTCCTCTTCTTTCCAAATAGAGAGTTTGACACAAGGATCGATTTCTCGGTAGGTGCGAATGAGGTCTTCTGCCTGATGCGAGAGAATTCCAGAGAGCACTAGTGTGCCGTCTTCTTTTAATCTCGCTAAGAGAGAGGGAGCAAGACTCTTAAGGGGGTTAGCAAGAATGTTTGCGATGACAACATCAAAGCGATTCTCCCCTAGACCTTCGGGTAGGACAAAGCTTGCTACCACGGCATTGGTTGCTGCGTTTAGAGTAGCCGCTTCAACAGCCTGCGGATCAATATCAACGCCAGCGACAGTTGTCGCTCCAAGTTTTGCCGCGGCGATAGCAAGAATCCCTGTGCCACAGCCGTAGTCAAGGACGGATTGCCCCGCGTGGCAATTTTCATCAAGCCATGTGAGGCAGAGGCGTGTTGTTGGATGGGCTCCAGTTCCGAAGGCAACCCCTGGATCAAGGCGAATGTTTACGGCATCCGCTTCTGGTGGCTCGCTCCAACTTGGAACAATCCAAAGTCTCTTTCCAATTTGTGTCGGACCAAACTGTGCCTGTGTGATTTTGACCCAATCGGCATCAGGAACATCTGCGATGGATTCTGGAGGAATCACTTCTTCGTGAATCGCTTCGAAGGCCTTCTTTGCAATGCTTTCGATGTCGTCTTTGTCATCGACAAGTATTGTGAGACGCGAACGACGCCAAGCGCGGATTTCTGGCTCTAATCCAGGCTCGCCATAAAGCGGCTCTTCATTGTCGTTATCCGCATCGGCGTCCGCAAGAGAAACGCTCAAGGCGCCGTTTTCCATGAGGGCGTCGCCTAAGGCCTCTGCGATGGTTTCTGAAACAAGAAATGTAGCCTCACGCAACATCGACAGATTTCTCCTTGCGACGAAGTTGCCATTCGGCAAGCTTCTTTTCTAAGTAATGAATATTTTGTCCGCCCTGTGCATAGCCCGTATCCGCAAGGATGGCGCGCAAGAGCGCTGTGTTGGTATTAATCCCTTCACAGGCAAGCTCTGTGAGTGCTACTTTCATGCGGGCAAGGGCCGTTTCTCTATCGGGGCCATAGGCAACCAACTTTGCGATAAGGCTATCGTAGAAGGGAGGAACTGTGTAGCCTGAATAAAGGTGACTTTCCATACGGATTCCGGGGCCGCCTGGCACGTGCCAGACAGCAACCTTCCCAGGACTTGGGCGGAATGTAAAGGGAGTCTCAGCGTTGATGCGGCACTCGATAGCAGCGCCGCGTGGGAGGACGTCTTTTTGCTTAATAGAAAGACGTTCCCCTGAGGCTAAGCGAATCTGTTCTCGGACGATGTCGATTCCCGTGACAATTTCTGTAACCGGGTGCTCAACCTGAATGCGGGTATTCATCTCGATAAAGTAGAAATTCTCGTTTTCATAGAGAAATTCAAAAGTACCCGCTCCTCGATAGCCAATCCTTCGGCAAGCTTCGACACAGCGTTCTCCGAGACGCTCGATTGTCTTACGTGGAATTCCAAGAGCAGGACTTTCTTCAATGAGCTTTTGGTTGCGCCTTTGAATCGAGCAGTCACGATCGCCTAAGTAAATTGCATTTTGGAAGTTATCTGAAAGAACCTGAATCTCAATGTGCCGAGGATTCTCTAAATACTTCTCCAAATAGAGTTTGTCAGAACCAAAGGCGTTCTTTGCTTCTGCCCTCAGAAGAGAAATCGAATTGATAAGGGCGGCTTCCGTGCGTACAGCACGCATGCCGCGGCCGCCACCACCCGCGCAGGCTTTGATAATGACGGGGTAGCCGATGTCTTTTGCAAGTTCTGCGATGCGCTGCGGGTCGTCAGGAAGTTCAACAAGAGACCCAGGGACACAGGGCACGCCCGCTTTAACCATTGCGCGTTTGGCGTTGATTTTGTCGCCCATCAAGCGAATCGTGTCTCCACGAGGCCCGATAAATGCGAAGCCACTTTTTTCTACGCGGTCGGCAAAGTCTGCATTTTCCGAAAGGAATCCGTAGCCAGGGTGGATGGCTTCTGCGTCGGTTACTTCCGCAGCAGAGATAATCGCAGGGATATTAAGGTAACTTAGAGCCGGAGCCGGAGGCCCGATGCAGACACTTTCATCCGCGAGTCTTACGTGCATGGCATCAGCATCCGCTGTGGAATGCACGGCAACCGTCTTGATATTCATCGTGCGGCAAGCACGAAGAATTCTCAACGCAATTTCGCCGCGGTTAGCGATAAGCACTTTTCCAAACATGGTAAATGCACCCGCGAGAAATTAGCGACGAATTTCAAAAAGAGGTTGCCCGAATTCGACAGGATCGCCGTTTTCGACAAGTACCTTGACGATTGTCCCATCGAACTCTGCTTCAATCTCGTTAAGGAGTTTCATTGCCTCGATAATGCAGACAGTTTCTCCAGCTCGGACCGTTTGTCCAACAGAAACAAAGGGTTTCGCACCTGGCGAAGGAGCGCGGTAGAAGGTTCCCACCATCGGTGCGTTGATTGTTTCGGGTTTTTCGATAGCGGCTGGTGCGCTCTGTTTTTCAGCACTCGTCTGTCCGTTCTCTTGCGCGGTGTTTACCGCAATAACTGTCTCATTTGGCGTCGAGGAACTTGGACGATTGTCAAAACTATTGACGATACGAACGCGGTCTTCCCCTTCAGTTAATTCAATTTCGGAAACACCGCCCTCTTTCATGAGGTCGATGATGCTTTTGAGTTTCCGTAGATCCATGTCTCCCCTACCCTTGGAGCGGTGACCGCTCAATATAGTTTGATTTTCTTATCGTTTTTTATGAAAAAGACGGCAATTTCGTCTAATTTCGCTTAACTTTCGTGAAAAAGCAAAGCCCTTTTAGGCGCAATGATATACAAAAACTGTCGCCACGGGGGTACGAAAAAAAGCGAATTTACGAGTAAGCCCGATTAAGGGGCTACGGCAGGGAGAATTTTTGCCAAATCACAAGCCCGAATTCTTCCACTTGCTTCCCAAGGTTCTTGCCAAGAGTCTGGAGTGGTTTTTCTTGGGTTATACCGTAAGGAAGAGGAGGGGAAAACTTCGATGCGAACCGCTTCAGCCTCTTTTTTACCTGGGAGATATAGAAGAAACCCTAAACTAACTTCAAGGTTTGAGACGGGAGTTATTTCGTCATCAATCACTTCGGCGTCAATTCCCTTGTCTAAGAGCGCAAAGTGAACCGCTTTGGCGTCATCCGTGAAGATTTCGATTCGAATGGAACTTTCTTCTGTTGCCGCACCATTTAAAACGGCTCCACAAAGATAGGCATCAAATTCTTGGAGAAGTTCGAGAGCCTTTAGTGCGGAGCGCCTCTTTTCAAGAAGTAGTGCGGCGTGTTCTTCCTTCATAAAGAGAGAGGCATTTTCTCGAATTGCCGATTCAATGCTCGGAGAATCTGGCATTGCATCGCGCCCAGAATCGATGCGAACCCTCTTTCTAGCTTCTTCCCAAGTGAGGCCATCAAAGAGAACGTAATTAGCAATCGCAAGGGCGTTTTCACGCAGGACTTTGGCATTGGCTTTCATAGAGAAACTTTTGCTTGGATTAAAGAGGGTGCGAATTTTCTCTCGAGATTATCGTCTAGGAGAGAGAAAAAGAACCACTCTTTAACCAAAATCCACTCAGGTGAAACGGACGCATACTCCCCCGTAGCCCCTCCTTTCCTTGCAATTAAATGAGTGAAAACCCTTGAAGAAAAGTAAGGAATTCTCCCTATAATGATTTCGTGGATTTAAGGAGGGAGATTCGCGCCTTTTTTAGGTAAGGTTTCAATCATTTGCATTAAAAAAGTCTCACCAAGAGACAAAGAAGAAACCTTAGGCGCATCTTCTCTTTTTGCATTTTTTCTATGGAGAAAAACAACTATGGTTCCGTCCTCTCTTCCTGCTGTTAATTCGGCCGTGACGACCGCAATCGAGACAATCAAAAAACTCCCCAAAGTTCAAGCGGCTCTCGCTCTTGCAGAAAGTGAAGTAGATCGCGCTATGGCCGAGCAAGTTGAGCTCTGCGAGATTCCTTCACCTACATTTGAAGAGAAAGAACGTGCGGCCTCTCTTGTCTCTCGCATGAAGGCTTACGGATTAACGGATGTTTCCATAGACGAGATTGGAAATGTTGTCGGCAAAAGACCAGGGCGCCTTTCCAAGGCAGGGCTCGCCGCTCCACTACTTGTTTTTGGTGCGCATACAGACTCTGTTTTCCCAGCGGGTACAGACGTTAAGGTTAAAAAGGAAGGGAACATCTATCGGGCTCCAGGTATTGGAGACAATTGCTCTGGCTTAAGGGCGATGTTGCAGGTCTTACGTTGCTTGGAGGCCAATCAGATTGAAACCGAAGGCGACATTTGGTTTATTGGCACAGTTGGCGAAGAAGGAAACGGTGACATTCGCGGTTCGAAATATGTCACGGCAAACTATCCAATTGACGGTTTTATTGCCATCGATAGTTCGGACGTAACGCGGCTTCTTTACGGTGGTGTTGGCGCACACAGATGGCGTTTATCTGTGGATGGCCCTGCAGGACACTCCTTTGCAGATTTCGGAAAAGCGCCAAGCGCCATCCACGCAGTCTGCTTAGCCGGAGCCACTGTTGCAAAGATTAAGGTTCCTCAAGAACCTAAGACCACATTCACAATCGGAAAAATCAGTGGGGGGCAGTCTGTCAATACGATTGCTGGTCACTGCGAAGTCGACATCGATATGCGTAGCGCAGATAACGATGAACTCTTAAAGGTGGAAGCTGCGATTTTGGCTGCCTTTGAAGCAGGCGTTGCAGAAGAAAATGCCATTTGGGGTATCACCGATGAAGCGAAGAAAGTAAAACTCACTAAGAAACAGATTGGCAATCGCCCCGCTGGTGCAAGACCTTTGGATTGCCCTGTGTTGCAGTGTGCAAGAGCAGCGCAGACCGCTTTGGGCATTCCACTTAAAGGGTATTCACTTTCTTCTACGGACGCTAATGCTCCGATAAGTCGCGGAATTCCAGCCGCCTGCATTTCCGCAGGGGGCATCGGCGTAGGCGCACATACGCTACATGAATATTTTGAAATGAAAGATACCCACTTGGGACCTCAGCTCATTCTTTTAACGGCTCTGGCTCTCGTGGGAACAGAAGAACATGCACCGCTATTACCGGTACGCGAAAAATAACGCAGTAATCTAAAAACATACCCAAGGAGGAATTTTCATATGGACTGGACAGTTTGGGCCGCAGTAGCGGTCGTTATAGCAACAATCTATGCCTTGATAAAACGTTGGGAAACACGTCTCGTGCTCTTGACATCGGGCCTTGTGATGGCGCTTATCTCTTTGCAGCCTATGATGGCTTTTAAGCAGTTTGATAAGTCGATGACAAATGGTTCTCTTATCATCGCTATCTGCTCGGCTATGGGTTTTGCGGCCGTTGTGTCTCTCACTAAGTGCGATGCGCACTTGGTTAGACTCTTAACACGGCCCTTAAAGAAGTTGGGTCTTTTCCTCTTGCCGGCTTGCATGGCAGTGACAAGCGTTATCGCCATTGCAATTCCGTCGACCGCTGGGCTCTGCGCATCCGTGGCGCCCACGATGGTTCCGATTTTGGTTCGCGCTGGCTTCCGTCCAAGTTTGGCCGCTGCCTCAGTTGGTTCTTGCATGCTACCAGCCTACTTAAATCCTGGTGTTTCACACAACCCCTTTATCGCTAAGCTCGCTGGAATCGAAGTAATCGACTTCATCGGTGCACACTCGATGATGACAATTTCCTTAGGTCTTGCAAGCATCGTCTTGATTACCTTGGTTTGCGTCATCTATGGTGACTATAAGAAGGAAGGTTTTGGTGAATTCCAGGGTGAAGCGACAAGCTCACTTCCAGAGACGCCCAATGTCTTCTACGCCATTGCGCCGCTCGTTCCAGTTGCTCTTCTTCTCGTCTTCGCAATTTGGGTTCCTTCTGTGAAGATTTCTGTAGCAACCGCTATGCTCGTTGGCATGATTTATGCGCTCGCCGTGACACGGTCTGACCCACAGGAAGTTACAAAGAAGTTCTTCGACGGTATGGGTAAAGGCTATGCAAACATCATGGGTATCATCATCGCTGCTGGCGTTTTCGCAGCGGGTCTTCGTGCCTGTGGCGTCGTCGATCTCTTCGTTGACTTCTTAAAGAACTCCAACGAAATCGCAAAGATTGGCGGTAGCGTTGGTCCCTACATCTTGGGTGTCTTAACGGGTTCAGGAGACGCAGCAGCTTTCGCATTTAATGAAGCCGTTACGCCGCATGCTGAATCTTTTGGTCTCACAATTGATGGCTTAGGATATCTCGCGATGATTGCAGCTGGCCTCGGCCGTATTTCTTCGCCACTTGCCGGCGGTGTCATTCTCCTCGCGGGTGTGGCACGTGTGAGCCCTGTGGAAATCGTGAAGCGCACGGCGCCTGCCGCTCTCGTGACGCTTGTGATTTTGTACATTTTCACAGCGTAATTTTTGTTTAAATCTTTTTCGGGCCAGCACTTAAAAGTTTTTTGAGGGCGCTGGCCCTTTTAATAGGAAATTGATGAGTTATGGATAAGAAAGCTGCACTTCTAGAGCGCTTCTTGCGCTACGTTGCGATTCCAACACAGAGCGACCCGAAAGCGAAGACCGTACCAAGTAATCCGAAGGAATTTGATCTTGCCAACCTTCTCGCTGAAGAACTCAAGGGAATTGGTTTTGAAAATGTCGAGGTTTCGGAATTTTCCGTTGTCACTGGGAAACTTCCTTCGAATCTTCCTGCAGGGAAGAAAGTTCCTGCCGTAGGCTGGTGCGCACACATGGACACAGTCGATTGTGGTCTTTCTCCAGAAATCCACCCGCAGGTCATCAAGAACTATCAGGGTGGAGATATTTGTCTAAATAAAGAAAAAGACATTTGGATGCGTGTTTCAGAACACCCAGAGGTTGAACGCTATAAGGGAGATGACATCGTTACCTCCGATGGCACGTCTGTCTTAGGCGCTGACAATAAGAGCGCTCTCGCAAACGTTATGACGGCCTTGTCGATTGTGGTAGAAGAAAAACGCCCACACGGTGACATCTATGTTGCCTTCGTACCCGATGAGGAAATTGGTCTTCGTGGGGCGAAGAAAATTGACTTTACGAAGTTCCCTGTGGAATTTGCCTACACGGTTGATTCTTGTGAATTAGGGGAAGTGGTCTACGAGACCTTTAATGCAGGTAGCGCAGAACTTTCTATTAAGGGCGTTTCTGCGCATCCGATGTCTTCCAAGGGCGTTCTCGTGAACCCCGTGATGGTTGCCCACGACTTCTTAAATCTCTTAGATCGCGGACAGATGCCAGAATTCACAGAACTTCGTGAAGGCTTCATTCTCCCGAAATATATCGAAGGCGGTCCCTCGAAGGCGCGCATCGAGTTCAATATTCGGGACCACTCTAAGGCAGGGTACGAAGCAAAGAAGGCGCTCTTACTTAAGGCCGTTGAATTCTTAAAGGTTCGCCATCCGAAGGCTGAGATTGCCTACAAAGAAACGGATATTTACGCCAATATTGCAGACGCTGTCACAGAGACAAATCGCATCGGTATCGATTACCTTTATCGGGCTCTGGAAATCGTTGGTGTTAAGCCTAAGACCATCGCAATGCGTGGTGGTACGGATGGATCCTTTATTTCTGCAAAAGGCATTCTTACACCCAATTACTTCACGGGCGGGCATAACTTCCATTCAAACTGCGAATTCTTGCCCTTAGGTCCTTGGGAGAAGAGCCTAGAGACGACCCTTACGTTAATTGATCTCATCGCAGGTACGCAGAAGTAGAATGCGGGATTCCTAGAAGTTTCCTTCGAAGGGAACTTCTAGGAGAATCTCGTTTCAAAGAAAGTAACGCCCCATATGCATATTCATATTCTCGGAATCTGTGGCACCTTCATGGGTGGCCTCGCTCAGTTAGCAATCGCTGCTGGTCACACCGTAACTGGGTCAGACAAAAATGTTTATCCGCCCATGAGTGATCAACTCAAGATGGCAGGCGTCCGCATCGAGCAGGGCTATGGGGCAGAGCAACTTGCCATTAAACCTGATCTTTGGGTAATCGGTAATGCTGTAAGTCGTGGAAACCCCCTGCTTGAAGCAATTCTAGAGGCCGGGGAGCCGTACACCTCAGGGCCTCAGTGGCTTAGTGAAAACATCCTTCAAGGTCGCCACGTTCTAGCTGTCGCTGGTACGCACGGAAAGACAACGACAACTTCTCTTTTGGCGTGGATCCTCGAGTGCGCAGGATTAAAACCAGGATTTCTCGTTGGAGGCGTTCCAAGCGACTTTAATCGTTCGGCACACCTAGGGGAGTCTCGTTACTTTGTTATTGAAGGCGATGAGTACGACACCTGCTTCTGCGATAAACGTAGTAAGTTTGTGCACTATCGTCCGAGAACTGCGATTCTTAATAACCTCGAATACGATCACGCAGATATCTTCGAGAATCTAGCGGCAATTGAAAAGCAATTTCACCACCTTGTGCGGACGATTCCACGCGGAGGTCTAGTCATTGCTAATGCGAAGTCCGAAGCCCTAGAAAGAGTGATTTCTCGTGGCCTTTGGAGTCGGATTGAATACTTTGATTCTCCTGCGGGTTGGTTTGTTGATGAAGAGGGTGTAGTTTTCAAAAACGGGACGCGCCTTGGTTCGTTACGGTTAAACCTCGCGGGGCGCCACAATCAGTTAAACGCTTTGGCAGCTATCGCTGCGGCAAACGATGTGGGGGTAGCTCCTGAAGCCTCTCTTCAAGCACTGGCGTCTTTCAGTGGCGTAAAGCGGCGCCTTGAAGTAAAAGGCACAGAGCGCGGTGTTACGGTTATCGATGATTTTGCGCACCACCCAACGGCAATTCACGAAACAATCGCTGCCCTTAGACGCAAGATAGGTACGAATTCTCGTCGTATCCTTGCTGTCTTTGAACCGAGAAGCAATACGATGAAACTCGGGACGATGAAAGAGCGGCTTGCCGCTTCCCTTGAAGGTGCAGATCGCGTTTGGTGCTATAGCGGCGCGGGAGTTGATTGGGATGCAGCTACTGCATTGAAGCCCCTCGGAGAAAAAGTCGCGTGTTTTAAGGGTGATATCGATGCGCTTGTTCAATCCGTTGTAAAAGAAGCGCAGACCGGTGATGTGATTTTATGTATGAGTAACGGCGCTTTCTGTGGCGTACACGAGAAACTTCTTAAGGCTCTTAAGGCGTAGAAAAAGTGGCGCGCACGATTTTTTATTTACACGGATTTCTTTCGGCCCCTACAGGGCCGAAAGCCACTCTTGTGCGAAGAGAATGCGAAAGGCGAGGCCTTAACTTTATTGCTCCCGACATGAACCGTAAGCCCTTGGAAGTTTGGAATGCGCTCTGTAGTTTGGTTCGTGACAGAGATATCGGCGATTACGGTATTGTTGCTTCGAGCTTAGGCGGCTTTTATGCCGCACGCATCGTTGCGGATACAGGATGTCGAGCAGTACTTATTAATCCCGCCGTTCGTCCTTGGGATTATTTGGAACCCTATAGAGGAATTCAGAAGACCCGCGCAGGTACAGAGGTTCTCGTCCGTAGTGAATACGCAGAGGAGTTACGTGCCTTGGACTTTGTGAAGTTAAAAAGCCCAAAGAATATTCTTCTTGTTCTTTCGACGGCAGATGAGGTTCTCGACTATCACGAAGCTGAGAAGAGATTTCCGCTTTCCCCTGTGCTTAAGCTCGAGGATGAGAACCACGCTGTAAGTGGTTTTGAGCATATTGTTTCTCGGGTTGTTGATTTTCTTTCGCCGCAAAAAGGATAAGAACGATGCAGCTTTTTTTTGAAGAAGATGGCACCCATAAAGTGGGTCTTATCCTAAAGCGCGATGGTGGCGCTTATCAGGTTGAGTTACCGAGCGGGAAACGCACCAAGGTAAAAGGCGGTCACGTTCTTTTTGAGTTTGAGTATGCCGCAGGAGACTTTCTTGCAGCCGCAAAAAAAGCGGCTTCAGAAATTGATCCTGCTTTTCTTTGGGAAGTAGCCTCGGGAGAAGAAGTCGATTACACAACGCTTGCGGCGGAATATTTTGGAACCCCAAGTGCTCTAGAGAAGGCTGCGACTTTTCTTGCTCTTCACGAGAACCCCGTTTACTTTTACAAGAAGGGAAGAGGGGTTTTTAAGCCAGCACCAAAGGAAACGCTCGAGCGGGCGCTTGAAGCTATTGAGCGCCGCAAAAAATTAGAAGAAAAGAAAAAAGCGATGGTCTCTGAGATGCTCGAAGGAAAGGTTCCTGCGGAGATTCAGTCGGAGGCTTACGCTCTTTTACTAAAGCCAGATAAGAATTCGATCGAGTGGAAAGCGTTAAATGATGCGGCAAGCGTCGCAAGACTTACGCCACTAAATCTTCTTTTAAAACTTGGTGCGATAGCAAGCCCTTACGTTTGGCATACGGAAAGTTTTTATTTTGAGAACTTCCCGCAGGGAAGAAATTTCCCGCGTTCATTGGGTGAGCCAGGGGAATTCCCCGAGAACCTACCAGAAGCGCACGTTAAAGCTTTCTCCATTGACGATTCTTCAACAACAGAAATCGATGATGCGGCAAGCATTACGCCATGGGGGGAGGGAAAACTTCGCCTTGGTGTTCACATCGCAGCTCCCTCTCTTTTAATTCCAAGAGACTCTCCAGTCGATAAAGTTGCCCGCGAAAGGATGTCTACCGTTTATGGCCCGGGCATCAAAACAACGATGCTTCCTGAGGCTTGGATTAATAAGGCAACTCTCATAGAAGGAAAGAGCGTTCCTTGTGTGTCTCTTTATGCCGTACTTGATTCCGAGACAATGGCTGTCCTTTCTACGGAAACTCTTGTCGAAAGAGTGACGGTTGCAGATAACCTTCGTTATGACACTTTTGAAGATGAAGTCACAGAAGAAGCAATGAAAGAGGGGACGCTCACGATTCCCTACGCAGCGGAGATGGCTCTTTTGTGGCGCTTTGCAAAGATGCGTCAAAAGGTTCGCGAAGAGGTGCGCGGAAGGCCAGAGCAGCCGATGCGAAAAGAGTGGTACTTCGTCTTAGAGGGCGAAGGGGAGGCCGCTCGCGCCGCAGTGCGGTGTCGCATGCGGGGTGCTCCGATTGATTTAATCGTTTCGGAAATGATGATCTTCGCCAATGAAACTTGGGGCCTGTGGCTTGAAGAACACGGTTATGCGGGTATCTATCGTTCGCAGCGTATGGGACGGGTGAAGATGTCAGTTACCCCCGGGCCTCACGACGGTTTGGGTGTTACCCGTTACGCTTGGTCAACTTCGCCTTTAAGGCGTTACGTGGACTTGGTGAATCAGCGAGAGATTATTGCCGCAGCCTTAGGGAAGACGCCTGTCTATGAAGCAAAGGACACAGATCTCTACACAACAGTGACTGCTTTTGAGGGTGTCTATGAAGCCTATAACGATTTCCAGCGTCGTATGGAACGTTATTGGAGCTTAAGGTGGATTGAGCAAGAGGGAAAGACTGAAATTACAGCTATTGTTCTTAAGGATGAACTAGTGCGTATTGAAGGGCTCCCTATGATGCAACGCATCCCTGGGCTTCCCGAGTTAGAACGTGGTAGAAGAATCCGATTGCAGATTTTGGGCTGTGATTACATTGAACTTCTCTTAGAGACAAAACTTCTCGAGGTACTTGATGAAGCCGAGTCGTTCGAGGAGGAGGAAGAAGAGGTCGAGCTGATTGAGGCTACGGAAGAGAGGAAAGAAGAACACCTCTCGGAAGAAGCGAAAGAACCCTCGGGTGAAGAGGGAGAAAATCGGCCTAGCGAAGAAAATGAAGTGAAAGGAAACGCATCATGAGTCGCCTATTTTATGTATTTGGTAACCCTATTAATCACTCGCTTTCTCCTGCGATTCACGCAATGTTTGCGAAAGAAACAGGATTGGATATTCGCTACGAAAAACTTTGTCTAGAAAAAGAGGATTTCGCAGGACAACTGCGAAGTCTCCTAGCGAAAGAACCTATTCTTGGTGCCAACGTCACAGTGCCTTTTAAGCTTGATGCGGCAAAGTTTGCAACAGTGTTAACCGAAAGAGCCCAAAGGGCTGGAGCGACCAATACGCTTCTCTTTAGAGGAAAAGACGACATCCTAGGAGACAACACAGATGGCCTCGGTTTTGTGCGAGACGTGGAAAATCGCCAAGGCGTGGATTTAACAGACGCTCGTATTCTTCTGCTGGGAGCAGGAGGCGCCGCCCGAGGCCTTATTGCCGCTCTGATTGAAAAAACGCACGCAATCACAATTACCAATCGCACTTTGGAAAAGGCAGAGGCCCTTGCGCACGAATTTAATCTAAAGAGTTGCTCTTTTAGTGAAACGGATGCACCAAATTGGGACATCGTTATCAACGCGACAAGTGCAAGTCTCAAGGGGGCGGTTCCTCCCGTTGGAGAAAAGGCGCTTTCTGGCGCAAAGCTATCCTATGATTTGATGTATGGGGCAAAGCCTACGGTTTTCTTAGAAAAGGCACAGACACTTGGCTCTAAGAAAGTTGCAGATGGCTTGGGGATGCTCATAGAACAGGCCGCGGAAAGTTTCCTCTTGTGGAATGGCGTTCGACCTCTTACGGATGCGGTCTACGAGGCTTTTAGACAGCGTATCTAAGAGGTGCTGTCTTTCCTTGAAGTTCCTCGTTTTTTGTTAGATTTTCGGTGCGAGTCTTATAATTTCGCACGGAAAATTCCTATAGTGTAGTTGTCCTTTTTTCCGAGCCTTTCTTAAAGGGCGCGGTAGATGTTTTGTTTCTCTTTTATCCGAGGGGAATCCTCATGCGCGAAAGCGATCTCGAAAAATCTGAATTAAACGAGCGCCCCGCAGAGGTCGATGAGGGCGATGCCCTTGCCCCCGAGGAGGCAAGTCTTGCTCTTTCGCAAATCTCGCAAATTATTGAGCGGGAAGAGCAGAGCGGAGAAAAACTTGCGCCAGATCCCAAGAAGCCCCTTGCTAAGCCACTGAGCGACGCGGCTAAGGCCGCTTTGCGGGAAATCTTGGCAGAACTTCACCCTGCGGACGTTGCCTATGTGCTCGATGCCCTGCCTCAGGATGATCGTCTTGCGGTTTGGGACTTAGTCGATTCTGAAGATGAAGGCGATATTCTCGTTGAGGTAAGTGACGCCGTTCGCGAAACCCTCATCGATGCGATGACGACAGACGAACTCGTCGACGCGGTCGAAACACTCGACACGGACGAAATCGCCGATATCGTTGAAGACCTGCCGCCAGATGTTGTCGCAGAGGTTCAGGAAGGGCTCTCACACGAAGAGCGTGCACAACTTCGTGCGGCGATGAGTTACCCAGAGCAGAGTGTGGGCGCAAGGATGGACTTCGAGATGATTTCCGTGCGTCAAGACATCACGCTTGAAGCGGTGCTTACGTATCTACATAAATTCGAGAATTTGCCAGACCACACGGACCAACTCTTTGTCGTTGATCGGCAGGGGAAATTTATCGGCGTCTTACCCGTAAGCCAGATCCTTGTTCACGAAGCATTTGTGACAGTCGCTGACTTAGTAAAGACGGAAATCCTCACATTAAATCCCTTGGATGATGCAGAAGACGCCGCTCACGCTTTCGAGCGCTACGACTTGGTGAGTGCTCCCGTGGTAGATGAGGCAGGGAGGCTCGTCGGCCGCCTTACCGTTAACGATGTGCTCGATGTGATTCAAGAGAGCAATAACGACGATGTGCTCGCTAGCGTGGGTTTAAGCGATGAGCAAGACATTTTCGGTAGCGTTTGGGAAACTGCCAAGAGCCGCTGGCTTTGGTTAGGGGTAAATCTCTGCACGGCTTTCTTTGCTTCTCGTGTCGTCAATGCTTTTGATGGAACAATTGAGCGTGTTGTGGCGTTGGCCGCTCTGATGCCGATTGTTGCTGGAATGGCAGGGAATTCTGGTAACCAGACACTTACTCTCCTTGTCCGTTCTCTAGCGATGGGGCAGGTTACCGATTCCAACCAAGAAGACGTGATTCGGAAAGAAGTTTGGATTTCTGTCATTAATGGTCTTGTTTGGGGCGCAATCTCGGGGCTCTTTGTCTGGGCGCTCTATCACGACACTCCCTACGGAGCAACGCTTGGACTTGTGATGTTCCTCGCGATGATTCTCAACTTTGTCTTAGGAGCGGTTGTTGGATTGGCTGTACCGCTACTTTTAAAGCACTTCGGACGTGACCCTGCCTTAGGAGGCTCTGTCCTTTTGACCTTCTCGACAGACTCTGGAGGATTCCTAATTTTCTTAGGACTTGCAACGCTTTTCTTCTCAAGATAGCTGCGCCTTTGTATTGAACGATTAAGTACTTTGTAGGAAAGGTCAATCTTTGTTAGCAGATTTTTCAGAAAGAAAGGAAACAACCACTTGAGCGCTTTTTCTGCGCTACAGTCTCTCTAAAAGAACCAAAAAGACGTTTTTCTTTCTTTTAGGAAGGACGAAAAATGAATAAGAAATTTACGCTTTGCCTTGCGGCTACAAGTTTTCTTTTCTTAAGTGCCTGCCAAAGCACTGGGGATTACTATCGGGCCGATACCTACTACGCCTCATCCGTGAATCAGGCGCAGGAGGTGAAAACCGTGCAGATTATTGCTGTGATTCCAGCGCGTGTTGCTGTCCCGAATAATGAACGGGCGAGAGCGCAGGCAGTTGGAGCCGTCTTAGGCGCAGCTATAGGTGTTGCACTCGGCAACCAAGTTCATCACGCCCATACGGGTGATCGTGTCATGGGTGGCGTTGCAGGTGGCATCGCAGGCGCTGCTCTAGCGGATGCGGCCTCCGGTAGCCAGTCTCTTGTCGACGGCGTGCAGATTACTTTCCGTTATGGAGATAAGCTTTTTAACTCTGCCCAAGTGGGACGCGTTTGTGAATTTAAGACTGGGACGGCGATTATGGTTTCTCCGAGCCCGAATGCAACGCGCATTCAACCTAACAATCTAGGCGGTTGTTCGCAAACTGTCACGCGGTAAGTAAAGCGCAAAAGGAGAGAAGAAAATGAAAAAGCAGTGTGTTGCGTTTTTAAGCGCTTTTGTTGCCTCTGTTGCCTTTGCCGGAACTTCCACTTCAGAGTATCCCGTGCAGACAGGCAATGTTCCGCCTGACTATCCAGCGCAACTTAATCAATCGATGGATTCTCAGATTGAGGCTGTGCGCTTAAATTACGAGGATGTGAAGGCGAAGGCAGAAAAGAAACTTGCCGCGGAGAAAGCCGCCAAGGCAAAAGCTCAGGCAAAGGCAGAGGCCCGAAAGGCAGCTGCAGCTAAGAAGTTAGCCGCCAAAAAAGCGGCCGCCGAAAAGGCTGCCGCTGAGCGTAAAGCGAAATTGGAAAAGCGTAGCGACGAAGCAGCTGAGCTTGACCTTGAACTAAAGCGCCTTAAGGTTCGCGAAGCAACGGCAAAAACTAAGACCACAGAGGCCATTAGCGAAGAAGAAGCCAAGAGAGCCAAAGATTTCGTCGATGCAAAGTTGCAGAACATGAAGACGAAAAATTAGTTTGCTAGAGCCCTCGGGGCTTATTTCCCGCCAAAAAGCGAATTGAGTGCGTCAAGATTGGAACTTCCCTTTTTTCTTGGCGCCTCTTTTTTTGCTGCAACGGGATCTATTTCATGCGAAGGATATTCGTCTTCAATCTCATCTCTTAAGTGCGAGAGAGGTCTATCGGAATTTAAAAACCTCCTAGCGGTTTCCCTGTCAACACCTTCGTAGCGGATGACACGGTGTGTGTCGAATTCCACTTCAAGTGTTCGGCTTGCTTCATCGAAGCCTGCCGAAAGAA
>CAZHBC010000006.1:0-18740 GCA_964530715.1 uncultured Sutterella sp.
AGCAAGTGAAGTTGCAACTCTCGCGTGAGCCGCGGCCCTATCCGAAGTTAGTGATAGCGCGTAAACCCGCGTCTATCTTTGACTATCGCTTTGAAGATTTTGAAATCGTCGGTTACGACCCGTATCCCACGATTAAGGCGCCGATTGCCGTTTAGTTGGAAGCACACGCGTTATGTCTGAACTGCATCTCATTGTTGCCCGTGGGAAGAACGGAGCTATCGGATTGAAAGGGAAAATGCCTTGGCATCTCCCTGAGGATTTAAAGCACTTTAAAGAAACGACGATGGGATCTCCCGTCATCATGGGTCGGAAGACTTGGGAATCCATCGGTAGGCCGCTACCTGGAAGAGTAAACGTCGTCTTAACGCGCGATGCGAGCTATGTTGCCGCGGGCGCTAAGGTTGTTGCGACGCTAGAAGCTGCGCTGGAACTTACTCAAGAGGCGCCTCGCGTCTTTATTATCGGCGGCGCCCATCTTTACCGAGACGTTTTAGAGCGAGGGATTGTCGACTGTGCTTGGGTCACTGAAATTGATGCCGCCCCAGAAGCAGATGCCTTCTTTCCTGAACTCCCAGAAGAAGACTGGAACCGCACCGTTTTGAAAGAATTACCTGCAAACGACGTAAGGCCGAAACTTACTTTCTGCCGCTACAGTCGCCATAAGGAAAAATAAAAGAAAGAAGCGTTCAGGAGAAGTTCTTGAACGTAAAGAAAGGTTAAAGGAGTTTTTCTATGCCCCATGTTGTATGCGAAGCCTGCATCGGCTGCAAAAGAACGGACTGCGTGGATGTCTGCCCAGTCGACTGCTTTCGCGAAGGGCCCAATTTTCTAGTTATCGACCCTAACGAGTGCATTGACTGTGCTGTTTGCATCCCAGAGTGTCCAGAGGCGGCGATTTACGCCGAGGAAGATGTCCCCGAGGATCAGAAAGAATTTATCGCCCTAAACGCTGAACTTGCGCAGCAGTGGCCCTCAATCACACGTCGCAAACCTGCTCCCGATGATGCCGACCAGTGGCGTGGTGTCCGGGGAAAGATTAAGTTCCTTAAGCGCTAAGAAAACGTGAAAGCGAACGCTGAGGCAATTGAGAGACTTCTCCCACAGACGCAATGTCGTCAATGTGGCTTTGCGGGTTGCGCGGAATACGCCCGAGCGATTGCCGCGGGAGAAGCGAAAATCAATCGCTGTGCGACAGGGGGAGAAAAAGCAATTCAGCGCATTGCCGAAGTTATCGGTTGCGCGCCACTCCCTTTAGATCCAGAGTACGGCCGCGAGATGCCGCTTGCTCTGGCGCGTATTGCTCCTGACCGTTGCATTGGATGCAGAATCTGTGCTGACCGCTGCCCAGTGGCGGCTATCACGGGACTACCTAAGAAGCTCTTTTCTGTCATCGATTCAGATTGCACAGGGTGTGCCCTTTGCGTAGCGGCCTGCCCTGTGGATGCAATTGACCTCTACGAACCAGGAAGAAGTTGGACGGAAGAAGATGCCCTCCGCGCGAAGGCCGCATTCGAAGCCAACGAAAAGCGCAAAAAGGCGGCAACGGCAGAACACCTTGCAAAGCTAGAGAAAGCCGCTAGCGAAAAGAAGTCACTACTTTCTGCCGTAATGGCTCGCGTCAAGGCTAAAAAGGGGTAGCTAGAGATGGATAGCAAAAAGCGGCGCAAAATCTATGAAATTCTTTCTCTAGAGAACCCTGCGCCCGAAAGCGAACTCAAATTCTTGACGCCCTACGAGTTACTCGTCGCTGTGATGCTTTCTGCGCAGGCTACGGATAAAGGCGTAAACCAAGCAACAGCAAGACTTTTTCCCGTAGCAAACACCCCCGCAGAAATTGTGGCGCTTGGCGTAGAGGGTCTAGAAGCCTACGTTCGAACAATCAATCTTTATCACAATAAAGCGCGTCATATCATTGAAGCTTCAAAGATCCTCCTTGAGCGCTACGGCGGTGTGGTCCCCGAAGACTTTGACACTCTCGTCACGCTGCCTGGTGTTGGACCGAAGACTGCAAATGTCGTTTTAAACGTTGCCTTTGGAAAAGAAACAATTCCCGTGGATACCCACGTTTTCCGCGTTTCCAACCGAACAGGGCTCGCTCCTGGGAAAACACCCGATGCCGTAATGGAAAAACTTTTAAAAGTAACCCCAGCGGAATTTAAACGCAACGCGCATCATTGGCTCCTTTTGCATGGCCGGTACTGCTGCAAAGCGACAAAACCCGCTTGCGGCGCTTGCCCAATTCGAGAACTCTGCGAATTTAAAGAAAAAGTTCTTTAAAAAGGCTTTAAATTCAAGTAGAAAATCCAAAAAGGCCCTTCCTTTTTGCCTTGGGGGCAAATAGACATTTTCGCTTACACAAAAACCGCGAATTTTCCTTGATATTTGGCCTGCCAAAAACCCTCTTTCGCATTAAAATGTTGCAGTTTCTTATGGAGCCCATCGTAGTTCCTTATGGAACGCGTGTTTTGTGGCTAGGTTTTCTCTGGTCCACAAAGCAGATGGGATTGACTTTTTACATTAACTAACCCAAAAAAACTATGACAAAAATTGACCTGTCCCAATACGGAATCACCGGTGCAACGGAGATTCTTTATAACCCCGATTACGACACACTTTTTGCCGAAGAAACAAAGCCTGGTCTTGAGGGCTTTGAAGTTGGCAAGGTGACAACTCTTGGCGCCGTCAATGTGATGACAGGCGTCTACACAGGCCGTTCTCCGAAAGACAAGTTCTTCGTGAAGAACGACGCCTCCAAGGACACCGTTTGGTGGACAAGCGATGAATACAAGAACGACAACAAGCCTGTGACAGAAGCCACATGGAATGCCGTTAAGGCGCTTGCCGTTAAGGAACTCTCCGGCAAGAAGCTCTACGTCGTTGATGCCTTCTGCGGCGCTAACGAAGCCACACGCCTTAAGGTTCGCTTCATCATGGAAGTTGCTTGGCAGGCTCACTTCGTTCGCAATATGTTCATCCGCCCCACAGAAGAAGAACTCGCCAACTTCGGCAAGCCCGACTTCGTCGTCTACACAGCCTCTAAGGCCAAGGTCGAGAACTACAAGGAACTCGGTCTCAATAGCGAAACAGCCGTTGTCTTCAACCTCGCCACAAACGAACAGGTTATTTTGAACACCTGGTACGGCGGCGAAATGAAGAAGGGCATGTTCTCGATCATGAACTACTTCAACCCGTTGCGCGGCATCGCTTCGATGCACTGCTCTGCTAACACCGATAAGGAAGGTAAGAGCACGGCCATCTTCTTTGGCCTCTCTGGCACGGGTAAGACAACACTTTCCGCCGATCCGAAGCGCCTCCTCATTGGTGATGACGAACACGGCTGGGATGACGAAGGCGTCTTTAACTACGAAGGTGGTTGCTATGCGAAGGTTATCGACCTCAACAAGGATGCTGAAGCCGATATTTACAACGCCATCCGCCGCGACGCCCTCTTAGAGAACGTGATTGTGAAGGAAGATGGCACCCCGGATTTCCATGACCGTAGCGCCACGGAAAACACCCGCGTCTCCTACCCGATTTATCACATCAACAACATCGTCAAGCCCGTGAGCAAGGGCCCGCACGCCAAGCAGGTTATCTTCCTTACAGCAGATGCCTACGGCGTTCTCCCGCCTGTGTCCATCCTCGATAACGAACAGGCTCAGTACTACTTCCTCTCTGGCTTCACAGCCAAGGTTGCTGGTACAGAACGTGGTATTACAGAACCGACACCGACATTCTCGGCTTGCTTCGGTGCTGCATTCCTCTCTCTGCACCCCGTGAAGTACGCTGAAGAACTCGTCCGTAAGATCAACAAGGCAGGCGCCAAGGTCTACCTCGTTAACACGGGCTGGAACGGCACCGGCAAGCGCATCTCCATTAAGGATACTCGCGCGATTATCGACGCCATCCTCGACGGCTCCATCGGCAAGGCCGCAACAACGACAATTCCGTACTTCAACCTCAAGGTTCCGACAGAATTGCCTGGCTGCGAGACGAAGATTCTTGATCCCCGTAACACCTATGAGGATGTTTCTAAGTGGGACGAGAAGGCTCGCACTCTTACAGCTGCCTTCCAGAAGAACTTCAAGAAGTTCACAGCGAACGCCAAGTGCGCTGAGCTCGAAAAGAGCGGCCCGAAGCTCTAATAGATTCCCGAACGGGAAGGAACACAGCCTTCCCGTCATGAATCTTTTGTAATGGATCTGAGACGGCAGGAAGTAACTTCTCGCCGTCTCTTTTTATGTAACTAGGGCCAAAGCATGGCAAAAGAAATCGAACGGAAATATCTTGTTATTGGGAACGATTGGCGAAGGCTTGGAAAGCCAACGCTCTATAGGCAAGGGTATCTCGCGAAAACAGAAGATTGCATCGTCCGCGTTAGGCTTGAAGGCGAGAAAGGAAAACTCACTATCAAGGGGTGGCCCCGAGGCATCGTCCGTGATGAATTTGAGTATGAGATTCCCGCAAAAGACGCCGCTGCCATGCTCGATGCGATTGGGAAAGAACACCAAGTCATTAAGAACCGAACGAAGATTCCCTACAAGGGAAAGACTTGGGAAGTCGATGAGTTCTTTGGAGAAAACGAAGGATTGATTGTCGCTGAGATTGAGCTTAAGAGTGAAGATGAACCCTTCGAAGCTCCTGCTTGGGTAGGTCGAGACGTTTCCCTTGATCCCCGCTACTACAACATCTCTCTTATGCTCCACCCATATAAAGAGTGGACCAAAGAAGAAAAGAGCCGCTAAAGCCCCCACTATGACGACACTTGATTTTGCCCCGATGGAAAGTCTCGGAAGTGCAGTCTTCCGAAGGCTTCACGCAAGGTACTTTGGCGGCGTTGACCACTACTACATCGCCTTTGTAACACCTACGCGTGAGCCGCACTTTACCGCTAGGCAACTTCGAGAACTCGCGCCCGAAGTCAACGCGGGGCTCAACGCCATCCCGCAACTTTTGACGCGTCGCGCAGAGGATTTCCTCTGGGCAGCGAAGACGCTTTCCGATATGGGTTACAGAGAAGTGAATCTAAACCTTGGGTGTCCTGCGGGAACTGTTGTCGCGAAGGGAAAGGGCGCAGGATTTCTTAGAGACCCTGCTGAGCTTGAAAGTTTTCTTCAAAAGATTTTTGATGCAAATCTTCCCATTGCTATTAGCGTTAAGACGCGTCTCGGTTGGAGCAACCCTGCGGAATTCGAAGCGCTTGCAGAAATTTTTAATCACTTTCCTATTAGCCAACTTACCCTACACGCTCGCGTAAAGACGGATTTCTACAAAGGGCACGCTAGGCTTGATGCTTTCGAAGAGGCTCTTAAACTCTTAAAAATGCCCGTAGGATTTAATGGCGACATCGTGACAACCTCTGAGATCGTGGCAGCGAAGAAGCGTTTCCCAAGCGTCTCTCAAATCATGGTCGGTCGTGGGCTTGTTGCAGACCCTGCACTCTTTCGGAAGGCACGGGGCGGCGCGGCCGCAACGAAAGAAGAACTTCGCAGTTTCACAGAGGAACTTTTTTCCGATTACAGCTCCCTTTGGGGAAACCCGCGCAACGCCCTGATGCGTATGAAAGAGTATTGGTTTCTCCTCTCCAATCTTTTTGATGGGGACGTTACTCGCGACCTAAAAGCACTCTTTAAAGCCCGCACAGAAAAAGACTACGAAGCGGCTCTTGACGTACTTTTTTCTGAACCCCTTCGAAGCGAAGCGCGGTTCGGTTGGTTTAAGCCCCTCGCTTAATTTCAAACAGCGTTTCTTTTTCGCCTTGAAAAATCTAAGTATTTCACGTTAGTTTGCCTCAGATTTGTTGTCGGATTTTTCCGAAGCAGAGTAAACTCACGCCTTTCGTTTTTTAGACATTGTCACGTCTACGACTTTCTGGGGAAAAACACAAAATGAGTATCGCTAGTGAACTCGGCGAGTACACACAAAACATTAAGGGCAATATCACGGGCGGCTTAACCGCTGGCGTTGTTGCTCTTCCGCTTTGCCTTGCCTTTGGTATCGCTTCTGGGCTTGGTGCGGCTGCGGGTATGTACGGCGCTATTTGCTTAAGCTTCTTTGCCGCAATTTTTGGTGGCACAAAAACACAGATTTCTGGTCCCACGGGACCGATGACAGTTGTAACAGCAAGCGTTGTTGTTGCCTTGCATGGCAACATGCAGCTTATTGCAAGTGTCTTTATCGTTGCTGGTCTCTTGCAGATCCTCTTCGGTTTCCTGCGACTTGGTAAATTTATTCGTTACATCCCCTACTCGGTCATTTCTGGCTTCATGAGTGGTGTGGGTGTCATCATTGTTCTCCTGCAGCTTTCCCCCTTGTTGGGTGGTCCCAATCCGAAGGGACCCGTTGACGGTCTTTTCATGCTCGCAACGATTGACATCAACTGGGCAAGCGCTGCGTTGGGTGTTGCGGCTCTCGCAATTATTTATCTCACGCCAAAGAAGATTAACGCCATCATCCCAGCGCCTCTTCTTGCACTTATCGTTCTTACGATTGTGAGTTACTGCATGAATCTTGCTGTGCCGATGATCGGCGAAGTTCCCTCGGGACTTCCTCCGATTCACATCCCGCATGTGACAATTGCTCAGCTTGGAACGATTTTGACCTATGGCTTCGTTCTTGCGGTTTTAGGTTGCATTGACTCCCTTCTCACGTCTCTCGTTGCTGACTCGATGACAAAGACAAAGCACGACAGCAATCGTGAACTTGTTGGTCAGGGTATTGGTAACGCACTTTGCGGCTTCGTTTGCGGTAACGTTGGTGCAGGCGCAACGATGCGTACAGTGACGAACATCAAACTCGGTGGCACAGGGCGTCTTTCTGGCGTTGTGAGCTCTCTCTTCCTTGTTGCCGTGTTGGTGAGCCTTTATAGCGTTGTCTGCTACGTTCCCTTGAGCGTTCTTGCTGGCATCTTGGTTTCTGTCGGTATCAACATTCTTGACTACCGTATGCTCAAAGAGGTGAAGCTTTGCCCGAAGGTTGACATCTTCATCATGATTGTTGTCTTCCTTCTCACAGTCTTCGTTGACCTCATCTTCGCCGTGGGTGTCGGTGTTGTGCTCGCAAGCTTGACTCTTGTCTATCAGGTCAACCGCCGCACACGCTTAGAAGTGTCGGATGTCGATGGCGTTAAGGTTTGCAAGGTTGTCGGTGGCTTCTACTTTGGTTCTAGCTACGACCTCGCAGCTAAGTTCTCTGCTCTTAAGGCCAATAAGTACATCCTTGATTTAACCGAGTGCGACTTTGCGGATATCTCCGGGGTCTATGCCTTCGAAGATGAAATCGGCATTAAGCACGATGCAGGTGCCACGGTCTATCTCGTTGCCAAGGCTGATGAAAATCTCGTCAACCTTCGCAGTAAGGTTGGCGCCGACAAGGTCTTTACTGACGAAGCTTCTGCTATTGCAGCCGCGAAAGCCTAAAGAGGCTTTAAGCGGAAAAAAAGGCACGGCCCGCGGGTCGTGCTTTTTTTCTGCCTTAAAAGAAATTGGGATTACTTCTTTTCTTCCTTACGGACAAGCGTCATCAACCAACTCTGAGACGTGCGAATCATCTCTAGCGTTTCTGGCGCCACGTGCCCGATGGGAACAAGTTGTGCCTTGTAGGTTGGCTCATCCATAAAGACCGTAAGGTTCCTTCTTGGAGCCCAATAGGCGATGTCTCCTTTCTTTGGCGTGTAGTCAAACTTCTCGCGGGTAAGTGGAAGCGGATACTTGAGGTAAGAGATTCGCTCGCTTTTACCGAGATCCTCGAAACTCATCGTAAGCGGGGCGCGTTTTAAAAGTGCCTGTGCATAGGAGTTATCTAGAAGCGTTGCAGGGTACTGCTTCCCGTTATATTCAAAGAAAACCTCTTCGGCTAAGGCAGAGGTTGCAAACGCGGCGAGAGTAAAAAGAAGAAGCTTTTTCATTGGGGTCCAAATCCTTCCTTCGTTGGGCCTAAAAAAGGGCACCCGCAGGTGCCCTCTCTTTACATTAAGAATTCAGTCTTTCGAAAGGACACGGCATTACTTGCCGGACTTTTCCATCGAGCAGATGAGCTCGAGAACCTTGTTCGAATAACCGATTTCGTTGTCGTACCAGCTCACGAGCTTCACGAAGTGATCCGTAAGGGCGATACCAGCCTTCTCATCGAAGATGGAGGTGTGGGTGTTGCCGAGGAAGTCAGAGGAAACAACAGCGTCAGCTGTGTAATCCATAATGCCCTTCATCGGGCCAGCAACGGCTTCCTTAATCGCTTCGCAGATGTCAGCGTAAGAGGCAGACTTCACGAGCGTGCAGGTCAAGTCAACGACAGACACATCCGCCGTAGGAACGCGGAAGCTCATGCCTGTGAGTTTGCCATTCAAGGACGGGATGACCTTACCGACGGCCTTTGCGGCACCCGTAGAAGACGGGATGATGTTCTGAGAAGCACTGCGGCCACCGCGCCAATCCTTCAAGCTCGGGCCGTCGACCGTACGCTGTGTAGCTGTGGTCGAGTGAACTGTTGTCATCAAACCCTGTTCGATACCGAAGGCATCGTTAACAACTTTGGCGAGAGGAGCCAAGCAGTTTGTTGTGCAGGAAGCGTTAGAGACGATGTCTTGTCCTGCATAGGTCTGGTCATTGACGCCCATAACGAACATCGGTGTGGCATCCTTAGAAGGAGCAGACATCACAACGCGGCGAGCACCAGCTTCGATGTGCTTGCGGGCGAGTTCGTCCTTGAGGAAGAAACCTGTGGATTCAACAACGTAGTCAACACCAATGTCACCCCACTTAAGCATCGCAGGATCGCGCTCCGCGGTGATACGGATGCTCTTGCCGTTTACAACAAGGTGACCATCGACAACTTCAACTGTACCATTGAAGGCACCATGCATCGTGTCATACTTGAGCATGTAAGCCATGTAATCGGGCGGGAGAAGATCGTTGATGCCAACAACCTCGATACCGAGTTCAGGACGCGCAACGGAAGCGCGGAACACAAAACGACCAATACGGCCAAAGCCGTTGATACCTACTCTAATTGTCATTTTTCAACTCTCCAAAGAGTAAAAATAAAATAAATCTTTTTTTATTGTTTTTAAGTCCTCAGGGCCTTCTCTTTTGTGCCCTGCGGATTTACATCACTTTAAGGGGTTTATTTTAACCCACTTGAGGTCTCTATAAGACAAACCCCTTACAACAAAACCGCATTGGGCCCTATTTAAATTTCTTCAACGAGGGCCCTTTTGCCTAACAGTTAAGCAAACTACAGTACTGAATTACTGCGGATAGCAATCGCAACCGCTTGTTTCTCCATTAAAGCGGCGTCCTGCGAAATCCCAATTCACGCAACTTGCGAAGAATGCTTCCACATACTTCGAACGGGCATTGCGATAGTCGAGATAGTACGCATGTTCCCAAACGTCGAGAACAAGCAACGGACGCATATGTTCTGTAAGAGGGGTTCCAGCGTTCGATGTCGTAACGATATCGAGTGCGCCAGAAGACTTGTGCACGAGCCAAATCCAACCGCTTCCGATACGAGCAAGAGAAGCAGCCGTAAAGGCTTTCTTAAATGCTTCAAAAGAACCCCAACGTGCAACGATAGCGGCCATCAACTTCGCCTCGGGCTCACCACCGCCATTCGGCTTAAGGCTCTTCCAGAAGAACGAATGATTAAATGCTTGTGCGGCGTTATCGAAAATAGCCCCTTGCGCTGTTTTAACGATTTCCTTAAGGGATTTGCCCTCAAAGATGCTGCCTTTAACCAGGACGTTCAAATTACTGATATATCCCTGATGATGCTTGCCGTAGTGGTACTCGAGTGTTTCTTTACTCATCGCGGGTGCGAGGCTATCAAGAGAATAATCGAGCGTCGGCAAAACGAACTCTGGCATGGGCGTCTCCTTGTGATTCTGAATGTTGCTATTCCGAAATTTCGCCATCAAAGGCGAAATCCCCCCGTATGACATCATCATAAAGGAAGACACGGAAAAAAGAAGGGGGAGAAATTAAAACCTTTTGAAAAAATTTGCAAACTAATTAGGGAAACTACTTCCCCTTTGCAATTTCTTCAATGCGGGATGCAACTTTTCCATCAGAAAAAGACACTTCAAGCCGTGATCCAACGTTCAAACCTTCCACGGTCGAACAGATTTCTCCCTTTTCATCACGCACTAGACAGAATCCCCTTTCCAAAACTCGCTGGGTGTCTAGCGCCCGAAGCCTTACAGTGAGAGCATCAAGTCGCGCTCTCTTTCTTTCAAGAGCGTAACGAAAAAGAGAAGTAAGAGAATTCTCTGCAACGGCAATGCGATTCCTTCTCTCAGGCGTATTTGGGAGGGCCTTTTTTAGGCGAAGTGTTGCGATTTCTAGCGATTGCCTTCTTGCGGCAAGTACTGAAGCGTAAACGTGCCGCAGGCGCTCGGCTCTAGCCTTAAGGAACAAAGCCTTAACCTTGCAATCGGGTTTCGCACGCTCTAAGCGGAAAAAGAGATTCTTCGCCTTAAGCCCCTTCTGTTCTAAACCCTTTAGAGGGGCAGCCTTTAGGCGTCGCGTCAGCTCAGAGAGTCGGCGATTTTTTTCAGTTAATTCTGGCCTTACCCGTGCAAGGCGCAACTCTAGAAGAGAAAAAGCGGTTCTTTTCTTTTCGTAGATGTGTTTTGCCGCTGTGTGAAGTCCTGCGACCGCATCATCTTGACGTTGCGCTAAATCGTCCAAGATACGCCGCATTGCACGGCGGGGATCAGCGAGGGCTCGAAGGTTTGCCCGTGCTTCTCTAAGTTTTGCGTCTTTTGCGGCCGCGAGACGTCTTACGAGGCTTCGGTAGAACTCGCCTCCCTTTTGCCATCCCTCGGAAACAACCATTGCCGCAGCCGTAGGGGTCGCCGCCCTGCAGTCTGCTACAAAGTCTGCAATCGTTGTATCCGTTTCGTGTCCGATGCCACTAATAATAGGAAGCCGCATTTGAGCGATAGTTCTAGCAAGTTCTTCGCCATTGAAAGTCCAAAGGTCAGCAAGAGAGCCGCCCCCTCGAACCAAAAGTAAGCAATCCACTTCTGCTCTCTTATCTGCTTCTTTTAAGGCGCGAATGACTTCTGCTTCAGCTTCTGCACCCTGAACGCTCGTGGGATAAAGCGTCAAAGCGATATTGGGAGCCCGAAGTGCAATTGTCTTTACTACGTCTCGAAGAGCTGCTCCTTGAGAGCTTGTAACAATACCGACGCGCTTAGGATACGGAGGAATTGGCTTCTTACGCGAAGGGTCAAAAAGGCCATCGGCTTCAAGGCGAGCTTTGAGGGCCATAAAGCGCGCGTAGAGCGCACCTTCCCCGGCGGGTTCTAGGCTTGTAACACGTAGCGAGAGCTGTCCGCGAGGCTCGTAGATATTGAGGTAACCCCGCACCTCAACGAGGTCTCCTGGCTTTGGGACAAAAGCATTACTTCGGCGAGCATTCCGAAAGAAACAAAGCTGCAAAAGAGCTTCTTTACGTTCATCCTTTAAGTCAATATACCAATGACCCGAAGGGGCTGGCTTAAAGCTATGAACCTCGCCGATGACCCGCACGAGAGAAAAATTGGCATCAATTGCTTCCCGCAGGCGCAAGAGCAACGCAGAGACGCTTAGCAGTGGAGGCTCCTTTTGACGCTCACTCTCAAAATTAAAGAGATCATCGTCTTCTACCATGAGAGGAGCCCCCTTACTAAGGTTGTGTTATTCCGAGCATAGAAAGTCCTATGCTCGCAATCTTTTAGTGGCGGCGGGCAGGAGCCGCAGCAACGGGCGCACGACCGTCAATATGGCGGAATGTAATACGCCCCTTTGTTAGATCATAAGGCGAAAGTTCCAAAGAGACCTTGTCTCCAGCGAGGATGCGAATGTGATGCTTGCGCATCTTGCCGTTTGTATAGGCGATGAGTTCATGCCCGTTTTCCAGTTTCACGCGGTAGCGTGCGTCGGGAAGCACTTCGAGCACTTCACCAGCCATTTCAAGGAGATCTTCTTTTGCCATAAATCCGTATTGGGTAGTTAATAAAGTATTCCCAAAAAGAGGTGCAATAAAGCCCTCACTCGGGAATTTGGCGCTCATTTTAAACATGTTGCGGGATTCCCTAACGGGTTACGGGCGGAAAGAACCTGTTTTTTCTGTTGTTTTTTCGCCAAAGCCGTATGATAATCCGCCAACGCTTTTCTACTCTTTCTTATTGTGGAAGGCTTTGATGCGAAATCCACAAAAAAAGAATTAAAAGTTAGTCAAATTTCTTTTGAGTAAAAAATATGTCAATTGAAGTATTAGACAACGCCCTCGCACGCGGCGAGTTTGCGCGTGTAAGAAACACTTCTCCCCTCGTTCACTGTCTTACAAACATTGTTGCCTCGGCTTTCACAGCAGACCTCTTGGCCGCTGCAGGCGCAAGCCCCGCGATGATTCCTGCAAAGGAAGAAGCACCTGACTTTGCCCGTATCGCCTCTGCGCTTCTTGTGAACGTTGGAACACTCACGAGCCCCGATCTAGCAGCAATGGTACTAAGTGCTCGCGCGGCAGGATACGCAGAAAAGCCCTGGGTCTTAGATCCCGTTGCAGCGGGTGTGAGTATTTGGCGCGATGCAATGATTGCAAAACTCTTGGTTGAGTCTCCAACGGTAATTCGAGCGAATCCATCTGAAGTCATCGCTTTAAGTGGTGGAGAGAAAACCGCCAAGGGCGTTGATAGTGTCTTAGGAAGTGACAGGGCTCTAGAAGCCGCAGGTAATCTTGCCGCAGCCACAGGCGCAATTGTTGCCGTAACTGGTGCGACTGACTTCATTACTGACGGTAAAAGGACGCTTTCTGTAGCGGGAGGAGATGTCGGAGCCTCACGAGTTGTTGGAACGGGTTGCGCACTCTCGGCTCTTGTTGCAGCCTTTGTTGCTGGGGCAGAAGATTGTCTTGTCGCAACTGCCGCTGCCTGTGCCCTCTGTAAGAAGGCAGCAGAAAAAGCCTCTGGGCTCTCCTACGGGACCTATCGCATTGCCTACTTGGATGCAATCGAGAAAATTAGTCTTGAGGCAGCACGCAAATGAAACGCCCCCTTCCAGACCTTTCTTTATATCTTGTACTTGACCCCGTCTTGTGTGGTGGGGCTGAAGGCATGATTAAGACAGCCCTTCTTGCCGCAAAGGCAGGAGCAAACTGCATTCAACTTCGAGCTCCAGGGTGGAGTACTGAAGAGGTTATCCGTTGCGGAAAAGAACTTAAACGCGTCCTTGATCCTCTTGGTAGCGCGCTTATCGTAAATAACGATGCCATTGCCGCAAGAGAAATTGGGGCCACGGGACTTCATGTCGGACAAAGTGATATTTCTCCGGCTGAGGCAAGAAAAATCCTAGGGGACACCGCGCTTATTGGGCTATCGATAACCTCAGAGAGCGATATCCCAAGCCTAGATCCTGCCTGTGTTGATTACGCAGGCGTGGGACCAGTTTGGACAACAAGCACAAAAAAAGACGCTGCAGCCGCAATGGGGTTAGAGAGATTTAAGAGGATTGTGAAACTTCTTTCCGTTCCTTCTGTTGCAATCGGAGGAATCGGATTAAGAGAAGCCCGTGAACTCAGAGGAAGTGGCGCCGCTGGCATCGCTGTTGTCTCGGCAATCTGCGGGAGACCCGATGTCGCGCTTGCTACAAAGTCTCTTAGAGAGGCCTTCACTTTGAGCGTTTGAGGAAAGCTTTCTCCTTAAAGAAACAGCGTCTAGACAACAGGCAAAAAAATCGCATATTTGGCTCTTGCCAATTGCTTCGATTGTGTATATAGTTCCGCTTCTGCATTCCCCGATAGCTCAGTCGGTAGAGCAACGGACTGTTAATCCGTGGGTCGTTGGTTCGAGCCCAACTCGGGGAGCCAGCAGCAAAAAACGTCCACCCTCGGTGGGCATTTTTTTATGAGCGTTCCAAATCTTTTTTTCGAGCGCTGCCTCCAATTTAATTCGGCTTATAGGGACACCTTCCTCTAAGCGGATTCCTAAGACGAACGATGCAAACACTCCGACTCATTAGCAACTTCGCGAATAAAACATTCCCGCTATTGATGCTTCTGTTTGCTCTCATCGCTTACATAACGCCAGAGAATTTCCTCTTTCTCGCCCCTTGGATTTCTCCCCTATTGGGCGTTGTGATGTTTGGTATGGGGCTAACGCTTAAGGTAAGCGACTTTCGAGCAGTCTTCACACATCCAGCGGAAGTCGCTCTAGGGGTCTTTGCACAATACAGTTTGATGCCAGCAATTGCCTATGGGCTTTGCGTTCTTCTCGATTTACCTAAGGAACTTGCTATCGGCGTTATTCTCGTTGGCGCCTGCCCTGGAGGAACTTCGAGTAACGTTCTCACCTATCTAGCTAAAGGCGACGTGGCGCTCTCCGTGACACTGACGAGTTGTACAACACTACTAGCCCCCGTCGTCACACCAACCGTTGTTGCGTGGTTGGCGCAAGAGTGGATTGCCGTCGACCCGACAGCAATGTTTTGGTCCATCCTTTGGATTGTTCTTATCCCCGTTGCCGCAGGAGTCCTTTTAGGAACCTTCTTTGGAAGAACCATTGATAAAGCCACTGAGGTTCTTCCTCTTATTAGTATCGTTACGATTATCGTAATCGTCTCTGTGGTTGTTGCGGCTGCAAGAGATAGCTTAGCTAATGCTGCCTTCGTCGCTTTTGTAGCAGTGATCCTTCATAACGGTTTGGGGCTCCTTTTGGGTTACCTACTGTCGCTTGCCTTCGGGATGAATCTAGCAAAGCGCAAATGCATCGCAATTGAAGTGGGAACACAAAACGCAGGTCTCGGGGCGGCCCTCGCGGCACTACACTTTGCCGCAAATCCCATGATTGCCGTCCCTTCAGCGATTTTTAGCTTTTGGAACATCGTTTCAGGCTCTCTTGTTGCGGCTTGGTTTAGAAAAATTACACCTGAAACACCAAAAGATACGCACACAGGCAAAGAATTTTGATATAGTCTCGCCGTCCGCCCGTGATGCACGTCGCATTGCGCCCTGATTTCGAGTTCTTCGCAGTATTTCCCTTTTGAGCTAAACACCTTCTTTCGCCATACAAAAGCCATTGGTGTATCTGTAAAGGGCAAAAAGTGTGTAGAAGATTCCAATCTCTTGTGGTGGACTTTGATGATATTTACCAGTAAAGGAAATTTCCGATGAGCGAATCAATTCTCGCTGTCACCGATGAAAACTTCGAAGCGGAAGTAAAGTCGGTTAAGGACGTACCTGTTTTTGTTGACTTCTGGGCTCCGTGGTGTGGCCCCTGCCGTGCATTGGCTCCTTTCTTTGAAGCCGCAGCAGAGGAATACGATGGAGAAGCCATCTTCGCCAAGTACAACGTTGATGAGGGTAGTGAAGTTGCCACCCAAAATGGCGTTCGTGGCGTACCGACACTTCTCGTTTTCAAGAACGGAGAACTTCTCGGCAGACACACGGGCTTTATTGGCAAAGCGGACCTCGAAGCTTTCGTCGAACAGTACCTCTAATTCGGAGCCGTATTCTTTAAAAAGAAGCGAAAGCCTCTTTTTCGCTTCTAAAGCTTTTTATTTTTTCTCAAATGCATCTTTCAGAACTTAAGACACTACACATTAGCCACCTGCTCGATATGGCTATGGAGCTTGAAATCGAGAATGCGCAACGTATGCGTAAGCAGGAACTGATGTTTGCCATCCTTAAAAAACGTGCGAAATCTGGTGAACAGATTTTCGGTGACGGCACACTTGAAGTGCTCCCCGACGGTTTCGGATTCTTGCGTAGCCCCGATACGAGCTATCTAGCAAGCACAGACGATATTTACATCTCGCCTTCGCAGATTCGCCGCTTTAACCTTCATACGGGCGACTCCATCGAAGGCGAGGTTCGCACTCCGAAGGATAACGAACGCTACTTCGCTCTCGTTAAGGTCGACACGGTAAACGGGCAACCTCCGGAAAATCTCAAGCATCGCATGCTTTTTGAGAACTTGACACCACTTTTCCCGAATGTCCCGCTTGCCTTAGAGCGCAATATGCGTGGAGAAGAGAACATCACGGGCCGCTTAATTGACATCATCGCCCCGATCGGCAAGGGCCAGCGTGGTCTTCTTGTTGCAAGCCCAAAGTCCGGTAAGACCGTTCTCATGCAGCACATCGCACATGCAATTACAGCGAACCACCCTGACTGCATTCTGATTGTCCTCCTAATCGATGAACGCCCAGAAGAAGTGACGGAAATGCAGCGCTCAGTCAGAGGGGAAGTGATTGCAAGTACATTCGATGAACCTGCAACACGCCACGTTCAAGTAGCCGAAATGGTTATCGAAAAAGCAAAGCGCCTTGCTGAAAGTAAGAAAGATGTGGTGATTCTTCTTGACTCGATTACGCGTCTAGCACGTGCCTACAACACCGTGATTCCAAGTTCCGGGAAGGTACTCACGGGTGGCGTCGATGCGAATGCTCTGCAACGCCCAAAGCGCTTCTTTGGTGCGGCGCGTAACATTGAAGAAGGGGGATCTCTTACGATTCTTGCCACTGCCCTTATCGATACAGGTTCTCGTATGGATGATGTCATCTATGAGGAGTTCAAGGGCACAGGCAACATGGAAATCCATCTTGAACGCCGTCTAGCGGAAAAACGCGTCTACCCGGCTATTAACGTCAATCGTTCTGGCACACGTCGTGAAGAGCTTCTCTTAAAGCCAGATGTGTTGCAGAAGGTTTGGGTGCTCCGTAAGCTTCTTTACGATATGGACGAAATTGAAGCGATGGAATTCCTCTTAGACAAGATGCGCAATACGAAGAGCAACAATGAGTTCTTCGACATGATGCGTCGTTCTAGCTAGAGAAAGGAAATTGCCCCTAAAAAAAGCCGTCTTCAGAAAAAAGGCGGCTTTTTTATGCGCTTTAGCGCGGGGATTCGTTTGTGTAGCGCACTTCAACGACTTCAAGAATTTCCACGTGCGCTGGGTGGTCGATTGTCGCCGGTGTCGGAAGTTTCACTTGATCGCCTTCACGGGCCTTAAGAAGGACTCGAGCGATGGGACTTACCCAACTCACATCCCCCTTCTCGGGATCTGCCTCATCGATACCGACGATGCGAATCGTGTGCTCGACATTATCAGAAAGTGTCTCGTAGACAACCGTTGCCCCAAAGAAAATCTGATCTGTCGCTGGGCGACTCGCTGGGTCGACGACCTCTGCAGATTCAATGCGCTTATTTAGAAAACGGATTCTTCTATCCATCTCGCGCAAACGCTTCTTACCGTAGAGGTAATCGCCATTTTCACTACGGTCGCCGTTACTTGCTGCCCAACTAACGACGTTGACCATCGCAGGACGATCAACGTTTACGAGCTTTTCTCTCTCATCGAGAAGCCGCCTGTAGCAGGCAGGCGTCATGTAGTTTTTTGTGTTAGGAGGAAGCCCTGGGAGCTTAACCTCTTCTTCATCATCATTTAACTGCGATGCATCCATCGAAAACCTCTTCAAGTAAAAGGCTTTTTTAAGAAAGAAAGGGGAATTATAGGTTTAAAAAAAGGGTTCTAGAAGGTCTCGCCCTCGGCTAGGTAACGCCAAGTACCATAGGGAAGCTTTCCAAGGCGAACTTTCCCAATTCTTACGCGTTTTAGTCTAAGGACCTTCAACCCAACTGCTTCACACATGCGACGAATCTGCCGCTTACGGCCTTCTTTTAGGATAAAGCGCAACTCTTCGGCATTTAACCGTGTGACCTTTGCAGGAAGAAGAGGTTTTTCGTCAAGGGTTAGTCCGTGACAGAGTAGCGAGAGCATTCCGTCGGTGATAACTGCTGGAAATCTCCCATCTGCATTCGCCACGCGGACGATGTACTCTTTTTCTACATCAGAATCCTCTCCGATAAGCGTCTTTGCAATGCGACCATCTTGCGTTAAAACGAGGAGACCAACGGAATCGATATCCAATCTTCCCGCAGGTACTAGGCTTAGAAGTTGCGAAGGAGAGAATCTTCTTTTGGAAGTATCCCCTCCCCAATGGTTTTCTCGTGTGACAAGAACTTTAGCGGGAAGGTAACCCGCTTCCGCTTGACCGCTCACATAACCCACAGGCTTATGGATGAGGACAGTCACACGCTCGGCCTGTTCAAGGCGAGCCTTCTTTGAGACTTCGATTTTGGCTTCAGGCCCCACTTTTTCTCCCAAAGTGGCAACGTGGCCGTCGACCTTCACGAGACCTTCTGCAATCCAAGCATCAGCCTCTCTGCGGCTTGCAAGGCCCAATTCACTCATGCGCTTACTGAGGCGCACGAGTGTCGTGGCTTCATGAGGATTCCCCTCTGGCATTAAACCCACCCTAAAAGGCAATACTCCATAATGCCTTTTTGAGCGTGTAAGCGATTTTCTGCTTCATCCCAAACAACGGACTGGGCGCCATCAATAACGCTAGCCGCAACTTCTTCTCCACGGTGTGCCGGTAGGCAATGCATAAAGAGCGCATCAGGACGAGCCGCAGCCATCACAGCGTCATTTACTTGGAAAGCGGCGAAATCGTGACGACGCTTTTCGTTTTCCTTTTCAAAACCCATGGAGGTCCAGACGTCCGTTGTGACAAGATCTGCGTTCCGAGCCGCTTCGATGGGATCACGCGTTACGGTGTAGTAGTCCCCCTCAGGGATAAGCGTCTTATCGATAGGATAGCCTTCAGGGATTGCCAGCGTGATTTCAAAACCTAAGATCTTTGCCGCCTCTAACCACGAGTAACTCATGTTATTGGCGTCTCCAATCCAGGCGACCTTCC
>CAZHBC010000006.1:18840-26346 GCA_964530715.1 uncultured Sutterella sp.
GCCTCTAACCACGAGTAACTCATGTTATTGGCGTCTCCAATCCAGGCGACCTTCCGCCCTGCAATCGGACCACGGTGTTCGATAAAGGTCATGATGTCTGTCATGATTTGCACGGGGTGATACTCGTTTGTAAGGCCGTTGATGACAGGAACAAGACTATTCTCCGCAAAGGCAACAAGACGATCTTGTCCGAAGGTACGAATCATCACCAAGTCGACCATGCGGCTAATAACGCGCGCCGTGTCCTCGATAGATTCCGAGCGACCGAGTTGAGAGCCCTGGCTTGTGAGATTGATGACATTGCCTCCGAACTGGTAGAAACCCGTTTCAAATGAGACACGCGTACGCGTGCTTGCCTTTTCAAAAATCATTGCAAGCACTTTCCCGTGGAAAGGCTCATAGGGGTTACCTGCCTTCTGTCGCGCCTTAATCCAAAGAGCACGGTCGAGCATGTGATTTAATTGCTCGGCGGAGAAGTCAGCAAGCTTTAAAAAATGGCGCAATTCACTCATGAGGATTTTTCCTTTTAGGGTATTTTTAGTCTTTTAATTTAATTGTCATCGGATAGTTCCAGGAGGCATCGCTAAAAGCTCTCTTGGAAACCTTGGCTCCGATAGGGCACTGACGGCGTTTGAATTCCGCAGTGTGGGTCATACGAACGATACGTTCGACAAGCGTTTGGTCAAACCCGCGCTTAACAATCTCAGAAACGCTAAGTCCTTCTTCAACGTAAAGATTAAGCACAGCATCAAGTACGTCGTATTCAGGAAGGCTCTGTGAATCTTTCTGTCCCTCACGCAACTCGGCAGAAGGCGCCCTGTCAATGATGCTTTGCGGGATAAGTTCCGTCCCTGCCTTTGCATTACGCCAACGGCACAGTGCCCAAACCTCTGTCTTATAAACATCTGAAATCGCTTCAAAAGCACCCACGGTGTCTCCGTAGAGCGTTGCATAGCCCGCAGCGGATTCACTCTTATTGCTTGTTGCGATAACAAGGCGCTTAAATTTATTAGCGTAAGCCATAAGGAGATTGCCGCGAATACGGGCCTGAAGATTTTCTTCTGTTGCGTCCCACGCGAGTCCTGCGAAATCCTCCGAAAGTTCTTTCCGATAACTTTCAAAGAGAGGCCCAATGGGACGAACTTTGTAATCAATGCCAAGGTTCTTCGCAAGTTTCTCTGCTTCAGTAAGGCTCAAATCAGCCGTAAATTGTGTTGGCATCATAAGGGCGTGCACAGCGTCAGCCCCTAAAGCATCTGTTGCAATCGTCGCAACGAGGGCGCTATCAACGCCCCCTGAGAGACCAATCTGCACAGCGTTAAATCCATTTTTCTGCACATAGTCAGAAAGCGCAAGCGAAAGGGCGCTGTAGAGTTCCCCTAAAGAATCGTGCTTGGGTTCCTCAATAGTAGGAGCAGTAGTGGGATTTACCGTTGTAAAGCACTCTGCGCAACTCTCAAGGAGGGCAGTGAGATTCCCCGCCGCATTGACGGCAAAACTCGCGCCATCGAAAACCGATTGATCTGCGCCACCAACGAGATTAACAAAGAGGAGCGAAAGACCGACTTTTGCGGCTGCCTTACGTGCAACAGCAATGCGTTCTGCAGGACGATCTTTTCTATATTCATTTGCAGCGGCTATGACAACAACATCTGCGCCGTTGCGCTTAAGGTCTGCAAGGTTTTCTTCTAGAGCGTCAAGCCCTGTGAGGACACCCACGTGAGAGCCTGCAATCTCTAGGACCTCTCCTGGGACAACAAAACGCGCCTTACCCTCGTTCATAAAAACAAGGCCTGGCACCATTCCGAAAAGCGCTGGAACCGCAAGTTTCTTAGAAAGTTCAACCAAGGCAGCCTTTTGCCGTAGCAAAAACTCTACCCTTCTTGCGTAGGAACCTACGGGGTATCCGCTTAGTGCACCTAAGGGGGCAACCAACAAATTGGCACCCTCTTCTTTTGCGCGTAATGAGGCCTCTGAGATTTTCTCTGCATTCGCCTGAAACGCTCCGCGCGTTGCGTTGATTTGTAATACCGAAATGCTTAGCATGTTGCAATTGTCCTTTCCACATTTGGCGAAGGAATTTTAGCGACACACATCAATGCGAGGGAATTTTTCTCATGGGTTTTGAGTCAGCAAAAGCACAATTAGAGCGTCACGGACTTGCTACGAGGATTCGCATCTGCGAAGCCCCTACACCAACGGTTGAAACTGCGGCCGCTGCCCTGGGCTGTGAACCAGGCAATATTGCAAAGACCCTCGCCTTCTTAGTGCGGGGGAAAGCCGTACTCATTGTTGCTGCTGGAGACGCCCGAGTCGATAACCACAAATTCAAAGAAACCTTTCACACTAAGGCAAGCATGATTGCGCACGATGCCGTGGAAGACTACACAGGGCATCCGATGGGTGGCGTCTGCCCCTTTGGCGTTAAACCTGGTTGTGAGGTCTATCTTGATGAATCCTTAAAGCGCTGGAAGAAAATCTTCCCTGCCTGTGGAACGCGTCACAGTGCCGTGGAACTTACGCTTGAAGAACTCGTAGAGAGTGCTGAAGCCGCAGGCTGGGTCAATGTGACAAAAGACCCTGCGCCTTCACTTTAAGGAAATCTCAGAAAGAACTTTTGCTAGGTTTTCTGGGTCTGATGTGGCACTCATGCGCACATCTCTAAATCCAGCCTTGCGGAGTGCTTCTTGGATTCTTGGGTGAATCGTTAGCGCCGTTCCCGCTTTAAGCCAGTCGACGGCTCCTGCGAGAGAAGAAAGTGCTCGCTCAAAAACGGCGACAGCATCCGTGCTTGTGATAAGTGTCACGGGCGTTTCTTCTCCTAACGCTTGAAGTAACACTTCTTTTTTATGTGTATCTAGGGTAAAAGGCGTTTTTTCATAGATGCACATTTTTTCTACAGTGTGGCCAAGTGCTGTGAGTTTTTCGGTGAGCCACTCGCGCCCTTCTTGTGCGCGAAGGATTAATAAGTGCCGCGGAAAGCCCTTCTCTTCCATCAAGGAAAAAAGCGCTTCACTACCAGACTTATCTGTACTGCCTTCTGGATAAATTAAATTGAGGTTTTCACCCCAAGCTGACCTAATTGCGGTGGCGGTGGCCCGTCCCGCGGCATAAACGGTCATGTTCTTGGGAATCACAGAAAGCGCTTCTTTTGCAAAGGAAACTGCCGTAGGACTCACCAAAAGTATGGCATCCACGTCGTCCAACCTAGAAAGCCTCCTAACCACCGCATCAAAGTTCTTAGGGCGAGAAAACTGGAAAGCGGGCCAAATCCAAAAAGATTCACCCGCGAGGAATGATGCAATCGCACGGGATTGCTCCTCAGGTCTCGTAAGAATTATTCTTCTTTTCATTAGGATGCGGCTGTTTCTTTAAGAACACTCTCTAAAAGAGCTTTCGCTCCTTGACGCAACAAATCTTCTACGGCCTTGCGCGCCAACCCTTGAGGATCTGTTACCGCTCCCCTCTCTTCGGTTCGCAGTGTCTTCCCCGTCCTATGATCTCCCACAAGAGCCTTTAGTTGCATCGTGCCATCGTCCGTCACCGTGGCATAGGCGGCAAGTGGCACCTGGCAGGATCCCCCAAGGGCTCGGCTTACAGCGCGCTCTGCTTCGCAAGCCGCGCGGGTCTTCACGTCATTTAAGAAAGAAACCGCGTCAAGCGTCTCAGTGTCCCCAGCTCGGATTTCGATAGCAAGAGCCCCCTGTCCTGGGGATGGAAGACTCACGCTCGCATCAATCCACGTACGAATGCGGTTTGCAAACCCCAAACGTTTTAGACCAGCCGCTGCCATTACGAGGGCGTCATAGTCTCCGGCGTCTAATTTTGAAAGCCGTGTTCCGACATTACCGCGAACCGATTTAACGACAAGCTGGGGGTATTTGCTACGAAGCATCAACTCGCGTCTTAGGCTTGAAGTTCCAACAATGGCGCCTTCTGGCATCTCTTCTAAAGAGCCGTACTTGGCGCTTACAAAAGCATCTCGGGGGTCTTCTCTAAGAGTGATTGCGGCAAGCGCAAATCCCGCGGGGAGTTCCATTGGAACGTCTTTAAGAGAATGGACGGCTAAGTCAGCCCTTCCCTCTTGCATCGCCAATTCAAGTTCTTTAACAAAAAGGCCCTTGCCGCCAACCTTGGAAAGTTTCTTATCGAGAATCTTGTCTCCCCGCGTTGTCATACCAAGGATTTTCACATCAAGCGTAGGGTCGTGTTCCCGTAACAAAGCGGCAACGTGCTCTGCTTGCCACATGGCAAGAGCACTTTCACGACTTGCAATAACAATTGTCTTTTTCATAGCTAACAAATTCTGCACTAAGGAAATTCGTAGGAACTTCTCTTCCTTTCTTCTTTAAGAAGGGATTGTACTCAAAGGTTTCTTTCCCTATTAGCCGTTTCCCGCATTCGTCTGTTAAGGTTTTTTTACTATTTCGCGGGGCTCAGTGCATTGATTTTTGTTTCCGTGAAGTCTAATCTTCCTTGACTTTAAATTAAGCGCTCTTAAACGGGCCGTAGTCTCTTCTTCCTACGGCATTGTTTAGGGGAAAACTTAGAATTTTTTTCAAAATAATTGAATGAGGCTTAGCCATGACAGAAGAACATATCAACTCAGCAGACCCTTTGCACGCTAAGAAGGAAGCGTGGTCAGGACGTTTTTCCGAACCCGTCGCCGAGTTCGTTCTCCGTTACACACAATCTGTAAGTTTTGATAAGCGCATGGCTGAGGCCGACATTGAAGGCTCCATTGCGCATGCAACGATGTTGGAACACTGTGGCATCTTGAGTGCACAGGATCTCGCTGACATTAAGCGTGGAATGGCGCAAATCTTGGCAGATATCCGCGCTGGAAAATTTGAGTGGCAACTTGAATTAGAAGACGTACATCTCAATATCGAAGCACGTCTCACACAGCTCATTGGCGACGCAGGGAAGCGCTTACACACGGGCCGTAGCCGTAATGACCAAGTGGCAACCGACATTCGTCTTTACCTTAGAAAAGAAATCGATGCGATTGTGACGCTCTTGGGACAGTTGCAAGAAGTGCTTGTCGGTCAGGCAAAGAAAGAATACAACACCGTTATGCCAGGCTTTACACACATGCAAGTGGCGCAGCCTGTGACCTTCGGCCACCACATGCTTGCTTACGCAGAAATGTTTGAGCGCGACCGGGAACGTATGCTTGACTTGCGGCACCGCGTCAATCGTTCTCCCTTGGGAGCGGCAGCCTTAGCTGGCACCACCTATCCGATTGATAGGGAATTTAGTGCCAAACTCTTAGGCTTTGAAGCCGTGGCACAGAACTCCTTGGATGCCGTAAGCGATAGAGACTTTGGTATTGAATTCACCGCTGCGGCAAGCCTCGTGATGGTTCACATCTCTAGACTCTCCGAGGAACTTGTCCTCTGGATGAGCCAGCGATTCTCCTTTATTCGCCTCCCCGATCGCTTCACAACGGGAAGCTCCATCATGCCGCAAAAGAAGAACCCCGATGTGCCAGAAACCGCACGTGGTAAGTGCTCTCGCGTTGCAGGAGACCTCATCACACTTACGATGTTAATGAAGGGCCTTCCCCTTGCCTATAACAAGGATTTGCAAGAAGACAAAGAACCGCTCTTTGATGCCATTGATACCGTCAAAGATACGTTGCGTGCCTTTGTTGAGATGGTTGAAGGAACAGAAATCAATCGTGAAGCCATGCGTGAAGCGGCAAAGGCAGGTTACCCGACAGCCACAGACTTAGCTGATTACCTTGTCCGCAAGGGCATCCCCTTCCGCACCGCACACGACATCGTTGGTCGCGTTGTCCGTAAGGCTAGCGAAGAGAAGAAAGATCTTTCGGAAATCTCCATCGCTGAATTTAAGAGCTTTAACCCAGCGATCGAAGAAGACGTTTATGCCGTGCTTACGCTTGAGGGCTCCTTGGCAGCTCGCAACCACTTAGGTGGTACGGCTCCGGCTCAGGTCTTAAAGCAAGTTGCACGTTGGGAAGATATCTTCGCAAAGCGTAACGCAAAATAATCACGCAGGCGTTTGTGACCTCATTAGCCTCTTGCGGCTAATGAGATCCCGCAAGGCATTAATGCCTTGCAGCATCAAGTCTTGCGAGAACTCAGGGGAGAAGGTTCACTTCGGACGCTCCCCTTAAATTTTGCGTCCGAAGATTAGGGGTAATTTCTTTACCGTTCTTTTCTGCTAGAAGCGATAGTTCACACCAATCTTTCCACCTAGAGAAGTGGTTCCTCGGCGTCCCGCCCCGAAGTTCGCTTCAATATCCGTAGTGAAGTTACCCTTCGTAAAGCCGATTCCGAAGGCGCCTTCCACTGGGTTCACATCAATAACCGTGCACTTTTCTCCGAAGGCTTCAATTTCCTTATCACCAAATGTCGGCGTAAAGGCAAGTTTGAACTTAGGCGACACAGCCCAGCCACTCTGCGTTTCAAGAGCTTTGGCGTCAAAGCGCACTGCAATGGGAACCTGAACGAGAGTTTGGCTTTGCTTCGCGACTTCAATGAGACCCGCTTTCATCGCATCGGTCTTAATCTTTGATAAGCGAACTCCGACGCTTGGCGTCACATCGAAGCCCCCGAGCGTGAATGTCTTTTGTACGCCGAGGGCCCCAGAGATCATCTTCGTATCGAAGTCCTGCAGGAGTCCTGTGTAGTACGTGGTCGACACATCGTTCTTAGCCTTAGTAAAGGCAACCTCTGCTGTGAGCTTCACACCCGTATCCCAAAGGTCAACGGCACCATAGGCTGTTGCGCTGTAGGCCTTAATCTTATTCTTTACGCTATAAGTGTCACCCTTTAGCGTGCCGTGGCTATATTGGAATGCGGCGCCAAGAAGAGTTCCTTCTGTCGGTGCAAGTTCCGCACCAAATGCGCCATAGCCCATGTTGGCAGCAAAACTTGCCCCTGAGCCAATGTGATCCTGTTCGTAGCGTTCCCCTGAGATATCTGCCCAAAGATTTGCGCCCTTCGTGCTGTCACTGGGCAGAGCAAAGCGATTCGCAACCGCCTTCGAAAGCACAGTGTCAATACGACGAATCATCGACTGTGCGCCCATCGAGGCAATCACTGTCATACCGTTATCCGTTGCGCCCTCGGTAAGACGAATTACACCGGCTTTGCGGTCTAGTACCGCCGTAACATAGGGGTTATCTGTGAGAACTGTGTAGTTATTCCCAAGCACAGTGGGAGAGCTGACATCCGTTAACGGAATCACCGTTGTTCCATCAACAATATTGATAACGGCTAGAGTAGAAGAAGTCGTACCGTCTGAAGCATCATCCACTGTGATGGAATTTGCCCCAGAAAACACTGTCGTACCAACGCCTACCTTCTCTTGATCGATAACAATGACGCCACCATTCTTGGCGTTTACCGTGCCATCGGCACCTGTGGCAGCCGCTGTTGCAGTGGGGTCAGCCGTGAGGCTACCCGTTGCACCAAGCGTCATCGCCTTTGCTACATAGATAAGAGAGGAACTCGACTTAATCGTTGTCTTGTTTTC
>CAZHBC010000007.1:0-1685 GCA_964530715.1 uncultured Sutterella sp.
ACGCTTGTCTTTGTCGATGAGGTTCATCGCTTCAATAAGAGTCAACAGGATGCCTTCTTACCTCACGTCGAAAGTGGACTCTTCATCTTTGTTGGAGCTACGACGGAGAATCCTTCCTTTGAAGTGAATTCCGCTCTACTAAGTCGCTCAGCTGTCTATGTTCTTGAGAGCCTTACGCACGAGGAGTTGGGCGAACTCCTTGACCGGGCTCTTAAAACGGAGATTACCTTTGTTACGCTTGAAGAGAAGGCACGAGAAATTCTCATAGACCTTGCAGATGGCGACGCTAGGCGCCTTCTTAATGCGCTCGATGTTGCAAGCGGTATGGCACGAGATCGTGCAATCACGACAATCACAGCTGATTTTCTAAGAAAAACGCTTCCTGCAACATTGCGACGTTTTGATAAGGGCGGAGAAAACTTCTACGACCAAATCAGTGCTCTTCATAAAAGTGTCCGTGGATCGAATCCAGACGCCGCTCTCTATTGGCTTGTGAGAATGCTCGATGGCGGGTGCGACCCGAGGTATGTAGCAAGACGCATTATTCGGATGGCAATTGAGGATATCTCTCTAGCTGATCCTCGCGCTACAGAACTTTCTCTAAATGCCGCTGAGATTTATGAAAGACTCGGTAGCCCCGAAGGGGAGCTTGCTCTTGCAGAGGCGGTGGTTTACTTAGCTGTTGCGCCTAAGAGTAATGCCGTTTACACGGCCTTTGCTGCCGCAAAAGCCTTTGTGAAAGAAGATGGCACAAGACCCGTTCCAATGCACTTAAGGAATGCGCCAACAAAACTCATGAAGGAACTCGGTTACCACAAAGGTTACCGCTATGCGCATGATGAAGAAGGTGCATACGCTGCAGGAGAAACTTATCTTCCAGAAGGCTTAGAGGCGATGCACTGGTATGAACCAACGGATAGAGGTCTTGAAATAAAGATTTCTGAGAAATTGGCAAGACTTCGTGCACTCGACGAGAAGGCAAGGGCCGAGGGAAAGGCTAGAAAATAAAGATTTTTTTCCTCTTTCTCTACAAAATCCCTGTGAGGGATTTGCAGTTGATTGACAAAGAGACGAAAATATCGGAACTCAATTTTGACGAGGGCTTTCTCCTTTACTGAGAGAAGCTCCCGTTCTTTTGTATTTTGGAGATTAAAAAGAATGCTCGATATCAATCTTCTTCGAAAGAATCTGCCGGAAGTCATTGCGCGTCTGGCGACGCGGTCTTTCGCCTTCCCGGAGAAGGAATTCAATGCGCTTGAGGACGAACGTAAAGCCGTTCAAACAAAGACAGAGGTTTTGCAGGCTGAGCGCAATGCACTCTCAAAGAAAATTGGCCAGGCAAAGAAGGCTGGTGAAGATGCCACAGAACTTATGCAGAAAGCCGCAGCAATCCCCGCGGAGCTTGCAAAATTGGAAGCAGAACTTTCTGATGTTCGCACCAAGCTCACAGAGCTCTTAATGCGTATTCCCAACTTGCCGCATTCTTCTGTTCCAGTTGGTCGTGATGAGCGTGACAATGTTGAGCAACGTCGTTGGGGAGAGCCGAGAAAGTTCGATTTCCCCATCAAAGATCACGTCGATGTTGGTGCACCTCTCGGGTTGGATTTTGATGTCGCTGCGAAACTCTCGGGTGCTCGTTTCTGTTTCATGAAGGGGCAGGTCGCGAGACTCCATCGTGCTATCGC
>CAZHBC010000007.1:1785-15366 GCA_964530715.1 uncultured Sutterella sp.
TTTAGATCTGAGGCGGGTGCCTACGGGCGTGATACGCGCGGCATGATTCGTCAGCACCAGTTCGACAAGGTCGAAATGGTTCGCATCACACGTGAGGATGATAGCTACGAGCACTTGGAAGAACTCACACACAATGCAGAGGTGATTTTGCAGCGTTTGGGGCTTCCCTACCGTGTTGTTCTCCTTTGCACAGGCGATATGGGATTTAGCTCCGCGAAGACCTATGACTTGGAAGTTTGGCTCCCCGCACAGAACACATATCGTGAGATTAGTTCTTGCTCTAACTGCGAAGCTTTCCAGGCACGTCGCATGGGAACCCGCTACAAGGATGCAGCAGGAAAAGCGCACTACGTTCACACGCTTAACGGCTCAGGCCTTGCCGTGGGTCGTACCCTCGTAGCCGTCCTTGAGAACTATCAAAATGCCGATGGTTCTGTGACGGTTCCAGAAGCGTTGCGTCCCTACATGGGAGGCTTAGAAAAGCTTGTTCCAGCAAAGTAGAAGATCTTTGATATAAAAAGAGATTTTCTCATAAAAAATCTGGTGCTCCAACCCGAAATTTGTTAAAATACGTATAAGCATTTCGAGTTGGGGCAACCCAAGCCAACCTACCCGCCCCGGGCAAGGTGGAGGGCTCAAAAAAGTGAGCCGATGTGATTCTCTTCAGAGAGAAGAGAATAACGGGAAAAGGGGTTCGAACACTCAATCGAAATGCGGATTGGGTGTTTTTTTTCGCGGCAGAAATGCCGCTGGTGGATTTAACCGAAATTGCCGACCGTAAAGCGGAAAACGCTTAAAACCGGCTAAAGAGGAGCATTGCGATGAGCCATCAATTAACAATCAAAGGGCAAGTGACAGTCCCGAAAGAAATTCGTGAGTTCTTAGGCCTTCAATCTGGAAGAAGTGCTGTTGATTTTGTCATTGAAAAAGACGGTAGTGTTTCCGTGAGGAAAGCTCTCCTTAAAGGGGCAAGAGCGGCAACTGCGGAAGACCCACAGCAATTTTGTAATCGCCTTTTAGGCTTCTTGGCAGGGGACGTTGTCTCGCCTGCGAGTTCACTGCACGTGCGCGTTTAAAAAGAGTAGAAGCGTCTTAGCAAGGGTCGTAAGGCGCGCGGTGGTTTCCTCATGCGTCTTACCTCTTGCGGCGATGACAACGGTGGGAACAGCGTCTGCAGCGGTTGCAGCAAATTCTGAGTCGATAAAGCGACTACTGATGTAGGTCTCTTTTTCGGGAACTTTCCCAAGAGCGGCTCTCCAAGCAGTGAGGATAGGAAGCTCTTCTAAGGGACCAGCGAATGCTGGTTGCGAGATATTCTTTGGCAGTAGAAGTGTTACGGCAGGCTTCCCTTTAGGAGACTTAAGAGACTGGTTGAAATCTCGCACACTCTTTAGCGATGCGGAAACAACAGCTTCTGTTTTGGCGGCAAGAGCAAGGCGACTCCTTGAGGTGACAGTGACGTCAATGTGACATGTGCTACGAATAGAAGAGATAAGGGATTTTTCGCAATGCACAGAGCTTACTGTGGTTTTAGTCCAAGGGCTACGTTTGTCCGTATCCCAACTGCTCTTAAGACGCGTAAGGTTCTTCGCTAGATTCTTTGCAGCATCTTCAGCCGCATTTGCATCCTTCTCAAGCCAACGCCAGGAGCGGTCTTTTAAGACGATTCGCGTTTTTTCTCGTCCTAGGAAGTTAACGTAGGCTTTGCTATCCGTTCCTTCGAGAACAAGGCGCGTGAGGAATGCCGTTGATGGTTTTCCCTTTCCGAGGAGTTCCCTTGTAGAGGCTTCGTGAGAGCCTGCTTGTGCGCAGACCCAGAGAGGAGTCTCTGTAGTGACGCGAAAGGATTGCAGTAGCTTCGCAAGCCCAAAGGCTGCTGCGGTGGACTTAGCATCGTTAAGTCGTGTGCTAAGAAGGGCGGCTCTGCCGTTCTTTTTAGAAGATTTGCTCTGTAGGACAACACAGACGGAATTCCTCAAGCGCTTATCGTAGCGAGGTGTTGTCTGCTCGGAGAGAATATCGAAAGCATCAAAGCCTTCCGCGATAAGAGAGCGGCGAAACTCTTCGAGAGCGTCACTCTTCTTTTTGGGGAGCGCTTGAATACGGGCTTCTCTTTCTTGAAGTTCTTGCTGGAAAACCTCTCCTGCGATGCGTTCAAGGAGAGTCGAGCCGATGGTAGAAGCTTCGAGAAAAGAGAGCTCTTCTTCGGCTTTCTGATTAACCTCAGGAAGAATGGCAGCCCCAGAGAGACGACTTTCGACAGCGAAGGTCGCTTGACTGAAGGCGATTACCGCACATCCAACTGTAAAGAGGAAACCCTGTTTCATCAATTTAGTGTCGCTTTCGAGACAGTAGCCGCTTCGAGAATGAGGACATGTAATTCCATCTCAGCGCGAATGCGCTCTCCTACCCTTGGAAAGCGGCGATTCCCATCTCTTGGTACGAAAATCGTAAAGTAGTCTGCCCCGTATTCTTGCGAAATAAAAGGGGCAACCTTTATACGGATATAAGGAACAGAAAAAAGCTCTGTGTAGTGATCTTCAACGGCAAGCACAATGGAATCGATCCGATAGATGACATTCTCTGGGTCAATAGCTCCGATGCCAATGATGTTTTGTACGGCTAGATTCTTTGCGCTGTTCTGTGCCTGGATTTCTCGGATACGGGCGACAACCTCAGGAGGTAGATCATCTAAGGGGTCGCATCCAATATCAAAACATTCAGCAATACCGTAGAAGATTGCTTTGTAGCGTTCATTTGTGCGGTAGCGATTCTTTAGAGCTCCCCACAGTGGGTCGAAGGCTAGGAGTTTCTTCCCTGGGCCCAATGCATCCGAGTAAGGGGTGATTTCTAGAATGCCACAGTCGTATGCGGGATTTTCTGAAGCTTTATTTATGTAGAGATTTAGCGGGGATCCATCTTTGAAGACAGGATAAATCGGCGGCAAATCCCACCCTAGTTGAGATTTTTCATCTCCAGGAGTCCAAAGAATCATTGAGCGAGAAAAGTCTGTGGCGCCTGTTGCTGCGCCAAAGCCAAAGACGCGAGAGGTCGAGGCGAGGCCTTCGTCAGTTTTTTCTTCGCGCAAGAGACCCAGTGAGACAGGGTTGGAGTTCTCGGTAATAAATTGGATTTGCTGACGAAGTTTTGGCGTTAAAGAGCCGTTGCAGGTGGTGTCCAATTTCTTCGTGAAAGGAGGATGCCAGTAAAGTTTCTCGTGGAATGAAACCGCCGTAATTTCTTTTATCGCAATGCTCTCTGCGGGTTTGGCAACGCCCAATTCTTTCCAAATTTCCAAAAAGGAAAGTTCCTTTCTCATCTCGCTAGTAAGTCTCTCTTTGGCCCTCTTACTCAGGGCCAGAGACTCGTCGTCATGCATGACGTTTGCCGCTTCTCTGAAAAGGGCATAGGAAAGTAGAGGCGCCCTTCGGTTAGTGCTCTCGTATTGGTAAAAGAGACCAAGGAGAATTAGTGCGTAGGGAATTCCAGAAGAAATCAGTTCTTTAAGCCCTGTTTCCTTTTCTGTTTCAGACAAAGTGAAGAATTTTTCCTCGAAACGTGAGTAGGCCGCAAACCAATACTGCGCTGGCCTCACGCCATTTTGTAGTGCCCGTTCGAGCGTGAAATGCGCTAGGAATTTATTTTGCGTAACACCAAGGCCTAATGCGTAGACTTTTGCAAGTAGGAAAATAGCCTCCTCAACGTTGTGTGTCGCACATTGGACAAGCCAAGCAGTCTCTACAAAGGCTTCCTGTGGATCTACTGGGCCAGCGAGTTTTTTCTGAAAAGCCTTATAGAGGTCAAACTCAGCATACGGATCGTCATACTCTGTGGCAAGGTAGCAGAGACTTTCTCTAACGCAATCCGCAGGGAAGACATTGTGTCCACCTTCAAGCGAGAGAAACCGTAGAGCTTCTTTAAAGCCAGTAGCCGCAGCTTGCCCGAGGTAGTCCATCGCACGCATTAACTCAGCAAAGTCGCCTCCCTTTTGAGTCAATTTGGCCTTAGCAAAAAGAGTCATTGCCGCAGGACATCCCTTCTCTGAAGCGGCTTCGAGCAATTTCCAACGCAACTTTCGGAAATATTCTGAGCGTGGAGCCATCGCAATGGCGCGATAAAACTCTCGCATACCAGCGTGTCTAAAGGGATGAAGACCAAGTTCTCGCATACCACGATGGTGATTTTCCGAGTCGACCATCATGTTATGTATAAATACATCAATCATCGCCTCTTCTCGGAATTCTCCCGCAAGGAAAAATCCGTCGATAAAGAGTTTCTGTCCTTTCTCAAATTCTGCTTTGGGTAGCGCTTTCTTTGGAATGGCGACAAGTAGGGGACCAATCGAAGAAGTACATTTAAAGGTTACATAATCGATACGGGCAACCCACTGCTTATCAAGATACTTCTGGAAAGTAACTTTAAGGCGCGTTGTGGGGAAGACGTCTGGATTTGCTTTGATTCTTGGTTTTTCTTCTCCCGCAGTGGGCTTTGCTTCTGTAGCCCAAAAGGCGATGTCCACTTCATAGGGAGTTCTAGTCTTTAAGCGACTTGCCTGCATGGCCCAAAGAGAGTGCAGTGCCCGAATAGATGTCGTGGAACGATCGAGGCGTAGTTTCAAAACAGCCCAATCTAGTTTAGGCGATACGTCGGCCCCTTCGATATACATCGTTTTAGTTGGCGCGTCTGGAATGTATGGAATAAGCGCCCCTCGGCTAACTTTTTCATAGGGGAAATCTGCAAAAAAGTTCTGCAGTAGATTAACGGAGCCGCTCTCTTCAGGATTACAAAGCTTAGGCGTAAGACGCGCCATGGGGTGTAGAGAGAAGTCTTCTATGGGCTCCAAGTCGCTTAACGCATCAAGAGGCGCTAAATCATCTTCCGTATTGACGTAGCATGGCGCAAGACCAAAAGAGGATCCGTGGCGCTTTTTAGGAATTGGATACGTGTATCTAAAGAGCATCAGGCGTTGTGCTTGAGCCCCTGCGAAAAGATTACGAATCGAGGGTAGCGCATAGGGAGCAATCCGAAACACAGAAGAAAGCCCTGCGACGGATTTCATTGGCAGACGACCTGAAGAAGTAAGCCTAAGGTAATCTGGAAGAGGCTTTCGGATGTTAGTAAGAGCGAAATCCAAGACCTCTTTAATGGACGCCACTTTGCAGTTATGCGAAAAAAGCGCTTCGTTTTCTCGCACGAGAATGTCAAGTAAAACGTAGTAGGGGGCAGAGCGCCCAGATTCTCTCATCCAAGTGCAATCTAGAGTTTCTCTAAACTTAGCAGAAAGAAAAATCCTTGGAAGCGAAGGGGTATCTGTAAGATTTAAATGGAAACGGAAGCTCTGGATACTTTCATCGGTAAGTCGGGCATACCAACCTGCTTCTGCCAGTAGGCGAGAGAGGAACCCTGGGTGGTTGACGCCATTTACTGCAACATAAAGCGTTGCGCTTGTGTAATCGTAGAGAACGAATGGTGGGAATACCGCTGTAAAGATTCTTCTTCGAATTACTTCTGGGAATGCTTCCCGTGAAGAGCAGAGGGAAAGATGCGGATCGGAGAGAAACCGATGGGCATCCTTTTTCCCTAGGAGGCGAGTGAGAAGTTCTTGGAGTTTCCGAGAATTCTCTTTGAAGTGTGCATCACCGATAACCTTTTCGTATCCAGGAATATTTGAAAGTGTGCAAGCCATAAAAAAATAGGTGTGTTCGTTTCCAATGGTGACAGAGACCCTAGCCACGGATGGCAAGGAGGTGAGACTTCGATTGCTTTCAGCTGCGCAACATTGCCTTCGGGGTGTGCACAATGAAATTACGTTTCCAAGTAACTTGGGGGCATTTTAAGAAAAACCGAAGAAAAAATTGTGATTTTCTGCATATTTTTACTCCTGGATTTAGCCATCTAAATCAAGAAGCATTTAGCATTCGAGGAAACTAGAAAAATTTCCTAAAGGATTAAAACCGATGAAAGTAGTTCATGTGGGCCTAGCAGGGCTTGGAACCGTAGGGTTTGGGACGTATCGAGTACTCACGGAAAACGCCCGTGAAATCACAGCACGCACAGGGCTTAAGATTGAAGTCACTCGAGCCGTTGTTCGCAATGTGGAAAAAGCGCGCAATAAGACTGGGGGCACACTTGACGTGTGCACCGACTTCTCTTCCATTCTCGATGATCCTGAGATTGACGTCATCGTTGAGGTGATGGGAGGGATTGAACCAGCTCGTACACTTATTCTTCAAGCCATCGAGCGCGGTAAACACGTCGTTACCGCGAATAAGCACCTTATTGCAACACATGGAGAGGAAATCTTACGTGCCGCAGAGGCTCGAGGGGTTGTGGTTGCTTATGAAGCGGCCGTCGCTGGCGGCATCCCGATTATCAAGGCATTGCGTGAAGGGCTTGCAGCAAACAAGATTCAATCTGTTTCAGGTATCGTCAACGGAACGAGTAATTTCATTCTCACCAAGATGCGCGAGGACGGAGCCCTCTATGAGAAGGTCTTGTCTGAGGCGCAGAGGCTCGGTTACGCCGAGGCCGATCCCACCTTTGATGTTGAAGGCATTGATGCGGCGCACAAGATGACAATCCTTGCGGCTTTGGCTTTTGGAACGCCATTTGAGTTCCAGCCAGGGAATATTGAAGGCATTAGTTCCTTAGCGGCTGAAGATGTCGCGATTGTGGCGTCCCTCGGGATGAAAATTAAACTCATTGGTCAGGCTAAGAAAGTGGGCGAGGGAATTGCTCTTTCGGTGTGCCCGAGATTGGTGGGGCCCGCTTCGCTTCTTTACTACATTGAAGATGTTGTCAACGCTGTCGAAGTTGTTTCTAGCGGTCTTGGTTCAACTTTCTATAGCGGTCGAGGGGCGGGCGAGCGGCCGACTGCTTCTGCGGTTGTTGCAGACATCATTGATATTGCTCGCACACTTGATATTCCTTTTGAAAATCGCGTCCCAATGGCAGGCGTTTGGCCAGAGGCTAGAGAGGAGGTTTCTTATCTTCCGCTTTCTGAGCAACAGAGCCGCTTCTATGTTCGCTTCTCTCAAGAAGACGCGGCCTTGGCAAAAGAGACCTTCTCGCAAAACGGCATCGCAGTTAAAGACGCTTTAGAAAAAGACGGATTTGCCATCTTTATCACGGAACTCACAAAAGAAGGGCAATTGGATAAAGCGCTTCAGTGCGTTAAATCAAAGAGCAAAGTTTCGCCTGAGGCGCTTCCCGTTAAACTTCACGTATTCGATTCTTAGGCTAGAGGAATTTGTAGTATGCAATACATCTCAACGCGTGGTCACGGTCAATCGGCAAAGTTCTCCGAGATTGTTCTCGAGGGGCTTGCCTCTGACGGAGGACTCTATGTTGCAGAGCACTATCCGAAGTTCTCTGCAGAGGATTTGCACGCAATGCGGTCGATGTCTTATGCGGATGTCGCTTTTGAGGTTTTAAAGCGTTTCGCTGATGATATCCCAGAGGAAAAATTGCATGACCTCGTCCGCTCAACCTATCGGGCGGATGTTTACTGTAACGTCCGTAGCGGATCTGACGCTAAGCGGATTGTCCCTGTGAGAGCAATGCAAAACGGCATGTATCTCATGGAGCTTTCCAATGGTCCGACGCTTGCCTTTAAAGACATGGCAATGCAGTTTCTAGGGGCCTTGTTTGAGTATCTCTTGGCACGAGACGGAAAGGTTCTCAATATCCTTGGCGCGACCTCTGGCGATACGGGCTCTGCTGCAGAATATGCGATGCGCTCTAGGAAGGGAATCCGCGTTTTCATGCTGAGTCCCCATGGACGGATGAGCGCATTCCAGAGGGCACAGATGTACTCCCTTTCGGATGCAAACATCTTTAATCTTTCTGTGGTTGGTGTCTTTGATGACTGCCAAGATATCGTAAAAGAGATTGGTAAAGACAGAGCCTTTAAAGAGAAGTATTCCATCGGGACAGTCAATTCCATTAACTGGGCTCGCGTGGCTGCGCAGGTTGTCTACTACGTCTACAGTTGGCTTGCTGTCACAAAGAGTGAGGATGAAGAAGTCGATGTCACTGTTCCAACGGGAAACTTTGGAAATGTCCTAGCCGCTTGGATTGCAAAACAGATGGGGATTCCTTTCGCGCGTTTAGTGGTTGCAACCAACGAGAATGATGTCTTAGATGAGTTCTTTAAGACAGGGGTTTACCGCGTCCGAGATGGCGCGCACACGTATCTTACGAGTTCTCCTTCGATGGATATCTCTAGGGCGAGTAATTTCGAGCGTTTCATTTTTGATGTTATAGGGAGGAACCCCTTACGAGTTTCCTCTCTTTGGGAAGAACTTTCTCGCACAGGACGTTTCTCCATTACGGGGGCAGATTTCGAAGCGGTTCGTCAATCAGGATTCACTTCGGGTAAAAGTACACATGCAGATCGCCTCTCGACAATCCGCGCAGTTCTTAAGTCGGAAGGCTTCCTCATCGACCCGCATACGGCAGACGCAGTGAAGGTCGCAAGTGGCGCTCTACGGCCTCAGGTGAAAATGCTTGTCGCAGAGACGGCGCAGCCCGCGAAATTTACCTCCACTATTCTTGAGGCAACAGGAAAGGCCCCCAAGGTTCCCGCGAGTTACGCAGATCTTGAGAATCGCCCTCAGCACGTCGTTGTTGTTCCTGCAAGCACAGAAGCTGTGCGTGAGTTCATCTCTTCTAAGTTGGACTAGTTTCGAAAAGGTAAAAATCGGTAACTTCTTCAGTCTTTTTAGGGGAAAAAGTTACATTCGTGCTTCTTTTTATCGCACCCGCCCTGGGTGCGATATTTTCCCTATAGAACATCTTCAACATTTCATTAGAATGCGCGCCCTTTAAGGAAAAAAGATTTTTTTAGGGTCGTGTTTCTAAGATGAAAACAAGAGAAAATTCAGAAGAAATCACATCGTGGTTTCCAGTTATTGGTCTCGCATTTGCGGCTTTTGTTTTTAACACTTCGGAATTTCTTCCTGTGGGGCTTTTGCCAGACATTGCAAAGCACCTTGGAGAAACGGTTTCTTTCACCGGGCTCATGATCACGGGCTACGCTTGGGTCGTAGCCATCATGTCTTTGCCGCTTACGATTCTCACCGCGAAACTTGAGAGGCGTAAGTTACTGCTTTTCCTCATTTTCTTTTTCGCATTAGCGCATCTTGCAGTGCTTTGGGTAGAGAGTTTTTCCTCCCTACTTCTCTCCCGCATTGTTGTGGCTTTAATGCACTCGGTCTTTTGGTCCATTATGACGCCCCTTGCTGCTCGCATGGCGCCGAGAGGAAAGTACGCTGTGGGTCTTGCAACCGTGATGGGTGGATCTATTGTCGCAACGATTTTGGGTGTTCCTATCGGAACGATGTTGGGGCAGATGGCAGGTTGGCAAGAAGCTTTCTTTATTATCGGAATCTTTGCCGTCGTTTTAATGGGATTTATTGCTGTTTTTCTTCCGTCTTGCCCTTCGCAGTCCGCGGGGTCTTTAAAGAGCCTTCCCGTTATTCTGAAGCGCCCTGCACTCGTGCAACTCTATTTTTTAACGCTTGTCACGGTCCTCGGCCACTGCACGGTCTATAGCTTTATTTCTCCGATTCTGCAGATTGACGGCGGTTTTAGTCCAAAGGCAATCGTTTTCTTCCTATTCCTTTTTGGCTTTGCAGGAATCATCGGTACGGTTATCACGACGCGCGTTGTCGATAGCCACGTCTCGGCGACGTTAATCGTTTCACTAACGCTCATCTTGAGTTGCCTCTTCCTACTTTATCCGGCTTGTGCAAGGACGGGAACGACGGTTGCGGTATTGCTCACTTGGGGTGCGGCAATGACCTCCGTGATGCTCGCCTTCCAGACGCTACTTTTACGCATTGCACCCGATGCAGCGGATATCGCAACATCCATTTACTCGGGGATTTTCAACGTTGGTATCGGGGGAGGCGCTTTCTTGGGAAGTATGATTTCTGAGTCTTATGGTTTTGACCTTCTGCCCCTCGCAGGGGGTTCTCTTGTGGTCCTAACCGCAGCGCTTTGCATAGGGCTTTGGCTTAAGACAGGAAGTGCGGTTTGGAAATTTTCAGCGACTACGAAATCGTAGAGGAAAGAACTTTTTGCACTACTCGCATAGCTTAGAGGGTAGCAGAGCGGATTCTGCTAGAGTACGGCCGTTTTGAGTTTTTCAGGGTTAAGTTCCTATGTCTTTCCTTCTACTTATGAAGTTAATCGGGGCGCCACTCTTTCTTGTGATGGCTACGCTCGCTGCTCGCCGTTGGGGTGAGACGGTTGGAGGATTGATTATTGCTTTGCCCTGTGTCTCAGGCCCCATCTCGGTTTTTCTCGCCATAGAAAATGGTGCGGCTTTCGCTGTGCATTCTGGGTTTGGTTCGCTAGCTGGTACGGCTTCTCTTACATTCTTTGGTTTTGTGTACGCAGTCGTTTGCCCGAAAGGAAGAGCTTTGGCCGTTCTCTTAGGACTCAGCGCTTTTGCTGTTGGATCTGCGGCAATTAATGCACTAAATCTTTCGCTTTGGCCTCTTTTCCTTCTAACCGCGGTTTGCATTGTCTTTTTTGCGAGAATTCTTCCGATTTCAAAAAGTGATGGACCTCGGGCAAAGCCACTTAAGCATGACCTCCTGCTGCGAGCCGCACTCATGATTGCCCTCACGCTTCTTGTGACAATCTCTGCTCCCTTCGTGGGTCCTGCGGTAAGTGGAGTCCTTTCTTCTCTACCGCTTATGGCTCTTACGATGGCGCTTTTTGCTCAGTCTGGAGGGAAGAACGCCTCCGAGGCTCAAAAGGTTATGAAGGGGCTTGTCAGTGGCCTCATGAGTACAGCGGTTTTCTACCTTGTTCTTCCCTATGTACTGCAAGATGGCGCATTGGTTTTCGGTTACACAACTGCAGTTGTGGCAAGCCTTCTCATGCAGTGTGTTGTTCTCTTTTTCTTTAAGCGTCGCCACCTCCTGTAGTTCGGGAAGTTCTTGCGCTGACAAAAGAGAGCCTCGAAAGAAAATCGGCCTAAGAAAAAGCCGATTCCTTCTTATATGGGGGCGCTCTTTTCTTCTTTCAATTGTGATTTCTCCTAATAGGGCTTTCGCCAGATGCGCCCCATATTGTTTTGTAAGAGGGAAGGAAAAAGAAAGCCTTCCAAGAGAATTTAAGGAGAGATACCATGACAAGCAGACTTCCACAAATTTTTGAAGATTCATTTTTCCCAGGCTTTGCAGTTGATCCTTTCAATGAAGGCGAAATCTTTCATACACCTTCCGTGTTTGGACGCCATGCAGACCGCGTGATGAAGACCGATGTTCGTGAAACCGATCACAGCTTTGAACTTGCAATCGATCTTCCGGGTTTCAAGAAGAACGAAATCGAAGCTGAACTGAAAGATGGCTACTTGACGATTTCTGCGCATAAGGCAGTTTCGCAGGAAGAAAAGAGTACTGAAGGCCGTGTGATTCGTTCAGAACGTACAACGGGCGCTTGCTCTCGGAGCTTCTTTGTGGGTAAAGAAGTGAAAGAAGGCGATTGCAAGGCAAGTTTCGAAGACGGTGTTTTGCATGTCTCAGTACCTAAGGTCACAGAGAACGCAGAACCAGCTCGTCGCTTAATTAGCATCGGCTAAGAATCTACTGAATCCCCCGTTTTTAGATTCATCTAGAAACACCTGCCGCGTAAGGATAGTCTCCCTACGCGGTTTTTTTGTATCTTCTAAAAAGATACAAATGCGCATTTGTATGAGACAAATACCCCTCGGGTAGACAAATAGAACCTCCAAAAAAGCCCTAAGAAAGGGGGTTCGAGGCTTTTGTATCTTTCTTTTAAGACAAAAGGAGAGGAAGACAAAATACTAAGGCATTGAATTTAAAAGAAAAGAAAAAGAACCAAAGCCTCTTTTATTGATTTTCTTCAAGACAAAAGAAGCGATTTAGGAGATTTTCTGCGAAATCCCAAAAAATGACTCCTAGTTAGAAGGCGCTTTAGTAAAGAGAAGTCAGTCCCGCGCCTTCTTTAAGTTTTAATCGAATTGCAAAATCAAGGAGTCTATCCATGCCATCAACAGCTATTGACAGTCAAATTCACGGTTGCATGTTCTCTACCGATGAGATGCGTAAGATTTTTAGTGATGAATCTTGGGCTCAGAAGTGGCTTGATACGGAAGCCGCCCTTGCTAAAGCTCAGGCTGAGCTCGGTGTCATCCCACAGGAAAAAGCAGACATCATCAATAAGTACGCTAAGGCGGAGTTGCTCGACATCCCATCGATCGGTGAGTTCTACAAATCTTCCATCACAATCGTTCCGCTCTTAAAGGCCTTTAAGGCGGTCCTTCCTGAGAACGCAGGAGAATTTGTTCACTGGGGTGCCACAAGTCAGGATATCGTCGACACAGGCATTGTCCTTTTGCAACGCGATGCCTACGAGGTGATTTTGCGCGATATGAAGTTGTGCTTGCAGTACTGCTTGGATCTTGCGAAGAAGTATCGCAACACCGTCATGGCAGGGCGCACACACGTCGTTCATGCAATCCCGATTACCTTTGGCTACAAGGCCGCCGTTTGGGCAGACGAACTTGGTCGCGATATCGAACGCTTGGAAGAAATGCGTAGCCGCGTCTTCGTAGGCGAAATGGCAGGCGCTGTTGGCACACTCGCTTCTCAGCCCGAGAAGGGTCTCGCAACGCAGAAGCGCATGTTTGAAATCTTAGGTCTCGGTGTTCCGACAATCGCTTGGCACGTTGCCCGCGATAGCCAGGCCGAATTCACAAACGCTCTTGCTCTTTGCGCGGGAACGCTCGGCCGTATCAATCACGAAATTCTGACGCTACAACGTACGGAAATCCTCGAACTCGAGGAGCCCTTCTTTATGGGTAAGGTTGGGTCTTCCACGATGCCGCATAAGCGTAATCCTGCTGTTTTGGAAAACGTTCTTGCTCTGTGCCGTAACGTTCGCAGTATCGCCCCCTCGATTGTGGAATCGATGGTTAGCGAAAATGAGCGTGACTGGGGCTGCTTCCTCTCTGAATGGGAAGCGATTCCCCGCGCTTGCCACATGCTCGGCTGCGCCTTAGAGAAGAGTAAGAACATCCTCAAGAACTTGATTGTCTATCCGAAGCATATGGAACGTAACCTCTCTGCTCAGAAGGGCCTCATGATGAGTGAGTGCGTCATGATGCATCTAGCGCGTAAGCTTGGCCGCATGACCGCACACGGCATTGTCTACAAGTCCTGCATGAAGGCCTATGAGGCAGAAGTGCCACTCAAAGATGTCCTTATGCAGACTCCAGAGGTCGTCGAAGCCTTCACAGAGGAAGAGGTCGATCACATGCTTAATCCTCATAGCTACATTGGGCTTGCGCCTGAATTTGTCGATCGCGTCGTTGCGAAGTACAGCAAGTAGCTAATTAGCCTCGAGTGCGGTGTTTTGCAAAACACTGCACTCGTCGCGCATAAAAAAACAGGAGGAGGAAATGAGTAAGGAAAAATTAATTCGTTGGGCAGTTCCTGCGGGATTGCTTCTAATTCTTTGGTTGGTGCCGACACCAGCAGGACTTACCGATAAGGCTTGGCACATGTTTGCCATCTTTGCAGCGACGATTGCAGGAATTTTGGC
>CAZHBC010000007.1:15466-20731 GCA_964530715.1 uncultured Sutterella sp.
CGATCGGGCGGCATCATCTTGCCAGTTGCGAAATCCATTAACCAAGTTCTCGGCAGTCAACCAGGCCCCACGGGTAAGAAGATTGGTGACTTCCTTATCATGACTTGCTTCCAATTTACGCCAATCACTGGTGCCTTCTTCATGACGGGCATGGCTGCAAACCCCTTGTGCGCCCAGTTGGCTAAAGACGGCCTTGGCTTGGAATTAACTTGGGCATCGTGGTTTTATGCCGCATTGGTTCCTGCAGCTCTTTGCTTTGTTTTGATGCCGCTTTTGACCTATAAGTTCATGAACCCAGACTTGAAGAAGACCCCTGAGGCCAAGATCATGGGCGCTAAGGAATATGCGGCTATGGGACCCATGAGTCAGCAAGAAATTCTTGTTTCTGTTGGCTTTGTTATCGCTTTAATCGGTTGGGGTACTTGCTTATTAACTGGCTACAACGCCAATGCTATCGGCTTGGGCCTTGTGGCTTTCCTCTTTGTGACGGGTGCCGTGCAGTGGAAAGACGTATTAAACGATAAAGCCGCATGGGATACGGTCGTCTGGTTCGGCGCAATTATTTCTCTTGCTACGGGATTAACAAAGCTTGGTTTCATTAAGTGGATGTCAATTGGATTCTCCTCCTCTTTGGGTGGCCTCGATTGGATGACGACATTTATCATCTTGGGCTTTGCTTACATTTACCTACACTATGTCTTTGCCACCGCTTCTGGTCACGTTGCTGCGATGTATGTCCCGTTTGCATCGGTCGCAATCGCGGCAGGCGCTCCTCCGATGATGGTTGCGATTTGCTTTGCGATTTTCTCCAATTTCATGTGGGGTATCACGGAATACGCTGGCGGCCCGGGGCCAATCTACTTCGGACAAGGTTACTTCGAACGTCCGCGGTTCTATCGGATTAACTTCTCCATTGTCACTTTCTGTGTGCTTGTGGTCTTCTCCTCTGGCATGCTCTGGTGGAAAGCTATCGGCCTGTACTAAACTGTAAGCCTAGTAAGGCTCGGAAAAAAAGAAAACCGTCTGACGCTCTTACGGGAGTGGTTGGGCGGTTTTTTCTATGAGGGGGGAATCGTATGGCAACGGAACACTTAAGCGAACATCTCGCAAAAAGGCTAATACGGCGAATTAAAAGTGGGCAGTACGCCGTAGGGACACTCCTTCCCGCAGAGCCTGAGCTTGCGAAGACAGAAGGCCTCTCACGAACGACAGTGCGAGCTGCTCTCGCCAAACTAGAAAAAATTGGCCTAATCCGCCGTACGCCTCACATTGGTACACGCGTTATCAGCAAAGGGAAGGCACAGAGTTTTGATAGAAGTCTTAGCACGATGGCAGATTTGGATCGCCTCGCAAGTAAGAACCCCCGCCAGATTCTCGATGTTAAAGAATGCGTTGTCAGCCGAGAACTCTCAGAAAAAATCCAGTGCCCTCCAGGAGAGACCTATATTCGATTTTCAATGATTCGCAAGGGAGAAACGGAGGAGGATCTCCCGATAGCATGGACCACCGAGTACGTGAACCGTGCATGGCAAGATGTGATCTCAGAGGCGAAGAAAAATCCAGACGTTTTGATGATTGAAGTCATTTCACGCGTGAGAGACGTTCGTTGCACAGAGGTGCGTCAAACGGTTGAAGCAACAACACTAACGGAAGAGGCTGCGAAGAACCTTCGCGCTGAACCCAATACGCCTTGCTTGCGAATCTTTAGACGATACATGAGTTCTCAGGGAAGGGTGCTTCTTGTGACGGTTTCCTACCACCCAGCAGATCGCTACGCCTTTAACCTCAATGTGCGGCTTGAGAGAAAGGGAAGGTAGTAGCAGAAAAAGAAAAAGCCCGAGAACATCTCGAGCCTTCTTATCCAGTGTTTTTAGGAGGTAAGTTCCTTCTAGAACACTGAAAAATAACGATTTTAGTGGTGCCGGTGAGAGGAATCGAACCACCGACCTTCGCATTACGAATGCGCTGCTCTACCAGCTGAGCTACACCGGCGACCAAACATTTCACACAACGCGTTGCGTGAAGGAGCGCATTTTATCGGAAGGACCTAAGAAAAAGCAATAGCCGCACGAGGGGAAAATACCGAAAATCGCCCCAAAAACTTCGACTTTGCCAATGTGTTTCTGTTAGAATCCTCACCTTTCTAATCCTTGCCACACCGAAATCGACGCTCGGGTGGTTTTTTCCGTAAGGAGGAACAATGCGTCACTATGAATTGTGCATCATCGTGCACCCGGATCAGTCCGAGCAGGTGCCTTCGATGATTGATCGCTACAAGAACCTCGTTTGCGAGCAGGGTGGCAAAGTCCACCGCATCGAAAACTGGGGACGTCGTCAACTCGCCTATCCGATTGATAAGCTCGTTAAGGCTCACTATGTGCTCATGAACATTGAGTGCACAAGCGAGACACTCGCTGAAATCGAGGAAGGATTCCGCTTCAATGATGCGATTTTGCGTCACTTGACGGTCAAGATGAAGAAGGCTCCTACAGGGGCTTCCGTCATGATGAAGGCCGTTGAGAAGGAAGAGGCTCGTAAGGCTCAGGCCGCTACAGAAGCCGCTCCAGTAGAGGCTGCTCCTCAGCAGGCAGAAGAAGCTCCCGCCACGGAAGCTGCTGCTCAGTAAAGGACACAGGACGATCACGATTTCTTTTCAAGCGAGGACAAAGCAATTAACGCAATTCGACTGAGTGCAACACTGCTAGAAAAAGACGTCTTACGTTTTACCCCAGCAGGAATTGCAGTTTTTGAGGGAAAGTTTCGGCACGAAGACACAGTCTTTGAAGCCGGGGCGATGCGAAAACTTGAATTTGATTTTTCCGCTATAGCCTTTTCTGATGTGGCGGTGAGATTAGAGAAAGTTTCGTTAGCCTCAAAAGTAGAACTCAGCGGATTCTTAGCCCCCCGCTCGATGAAAACAACGAAGTTGGTCGTTCATATCACGGAATTTAAGATTTAGGAGTTGACAAAATGGCTTTTGGTGCAAAAGGAAAGGGCAAGCCCCGTCGTAGCAACCAACAGAACGCTCTCTTTAAGCGTAAGAAGTTCTGCCGTTTCACGGTCGAACATGTCGAACAGATTGACTACAAAGATGTCGAAACACTGCGCGATTTCATCCAGGACAACGGCAAGATTATGCCCGCTCGTCTCACGGGTACGAAAGCGCACTATCAGCGCCAGCTCGACACGGCAATCAAGCGCGCAAGATTCCTTGCGTTGCTTCCGTACACGGATAACCAGGGAGCTCGATAATCATGCAAGTTATTCTTCTTGAAAAGATTCATCACCTCGGTGAACTCGGTGCCGTCGTCAAGGTTAAGGACGGTTTCGCCCGTAACTTCCTCATCCCGCAGGGACATGCCAAGCGTGCAACAAAAGCGGCTATCGCCGAATTTGAAACACGCCGTGCAGAACTTGAGAAGGCTCAGGCAGAACGCATCGCCGCAGCGCAGGCTGTTGCTGACAAACTCAATGGTCAGACCGTTGAGATCGCGAGCAAGGTCGGCGTCGATGGCCGCCTCTTTGGTTCTGTTACCAATGCGGATATTGCTGAAGCTCTCAATAAGCTTGGCTTCGAAATTAAGAAGAGCCAGGTTCGTACACCGCTCGGTGCCATTAAGGCTATCGGTGACTTCACAATCACCATTGGTCTTATGACGGATATCACCGCTGACATTATCGTCAAGGTTGTTCCGGAGGCCTAATCCGCCTTTCGCGTACTTAGCGAAGAGAAAAAGACCGGTTTCGGGTTCTCACCTGAGCCGGTTTTTTCGACCCCGGAAACAAGATTCCATTCAGAAACGATATCCGCTATAGTAACCCTCCCGCATTTGCGAACACTGGTTAAATAAGATTCCTTTTTTGGCTTATGACAGATTCCATTCCTGATAGCGATTTCTCCCCAGAAGCAGGTGATTCAGCTGTTTCGACGGTGAGACGTCCGCCCCATTCGCTAGAGAGCGAACAGAGTATCTTGGGCGGTCTCATGCTCGATACGAATGCCTACGAAATTGTTTCCGACATCTTGAGTGTCGAAGATTTCTACCGACGTGAGCATCAGATTATCTATGAGGCGATTGGCCGCTTGGCGATGAACGGAAAGCCAGTGGACGCTGTGACGGTTTTAGGGGAACTGCAGGCGATTGGAAAGGTTCAAGATGTAGGAGGGATGCAGTACCTAGATGCCCTTGTGCATTCAACGCCCTCGGCAGCCAATATCCGTCGCTATGCTGAAATCGTTCGCGAACGCTCCATCCTGCGCCAATTAATCAGTGCTGGGGACGAAATCGTAAGTCTCGCTTATTCTCCAGAATCTGCCGACGTCACGCAGCTTCTTGACCGGGTGCAGTCGAAAATCTTTGCTATCGATGAAAACAGCAATCGCGGCAGGAAAGGCTTTGTTAAGTTGCCAGAGGTGGCAGCCGATGTCACTAAAGACGTTCAGGCCCGCTATGAGGAACATAGCACCGATGATGTTACGGGGCTTCCCACGGGATATATAAAACTTGACCGTATGCTCACGGGGCTACAGCCGAGCGACTTGGTGATTGTTGCAGGGCGCCCCTCCATGGGTAAAACTGCCTTTGCTCTAAATATCGCCGAATACGCAGGTATCGTTTTGCAGCTACCAGTAGCAATCTTCTCTATGGAAATGAGTGCAGACCAACTGGTTAGGCGCTTTATTAGCTCTGTGGGTCGCGTGGATGCCCAGAAGATTCGCCGTGCACGCTTAGATAACTCAGATTGGCAACACTTTACGGATGCCGTTGGAAAGATGGCTAAGGCGCCTGTCTATATTGACGACACTTCAGGACTTACAGTCAATGAACTGCGTGCTCGTGCAAGAAGACTTGCCCGCAAGAGTGGTCCCCTTTCTCTTATCGTTGTCGACTATTTGCAATTGATGTCAGGAACGGCGCGTTCTTCTTCTTCCACGGAAAATCGCGCTACGGAAATTAGTGAAATCTCCCGTGGTTTGAAGAATCTCGCTAAAGAGATGAATGTCCCTGTCATTGCGCTTTCACAGTTAAACCGCTCAGTGGAAAGCCGCGGCGACAAGCGGCCGATGATGAGCGACTTGCGTGAGTCTGGCGCAATTGAACAGGATGCGGACGTCATTATGTTTATCTACCGCGATGTCGTTTATAACAAGGATTCGGGAGATCCCAATAAGGCAGAAATCATTATCGGCAAACAGCGTAACGGCCCGATTGGCACAGTAGAACTTCGCTTTGATGGTCAGTTCACACGGTTTGATAATTTGGC
>CAZHBC010000007.1:20831-24438 GCA_964530715.1 uncultured Sutterella sp.
TTTAAGTTATCTTTTCTTGCTGCCCTTACCCTAATTGGTGTAGCCGTTGATTGGCTTGCCCAGATGATGGGAGCAAAGAAGACAGGAGCCTCTCCCTACGGGATTGCTGGCGCCTTAGTGGGTACTGTCATAGGTCTTTTCTTTGGACTGGTTGGGATTCTCTTTTTCCCCCTTATCGGAGCTATCGTAGGCGAATTGCTTGCCAATAAGTCGCTCCTTGCCGCAAGCGGTGTGGGACTAGGCACGTGGTTAGGGATGCTCGTAGGCGCTGTTATCAAGGTCGTTTTAGGCCTTGTGATGGTCGCAATCCTTGCCTTAAGCCTTATGGATCACTTTTCGAATGTGCAGGCTGACACCCCCGTTAAAGAGGATGTCCCTGCTGAGATGAGTTTCTAGAGCGTCTCACTTGCCCAATGTGCGAGGCGACTGCGTTCGCCTCTTTCAAGGGTAATGTGCCCGGCGTGTGGCCAGCCTTTTAAGCGATCGATGAGGTAACTTAAACCCGAAGAGCCTTCTGTGAGGTAAGGCGTATCAATTTGCGCGATATTCCCCAGGCAGACAATCTTTGTCCCAGGGCCCGCGCGTGTCACAAGGGTCTTCATCTGCTTAGGCGAAAGGTTCTGTGCCTCATCGATGATGACAAACTTATTTAAGAAAGTACGGCCTCGCATAAAGCTCATGGACTTAATGCGAATGCGGCTTTTCACAATATCGTTTGTTGCGGAACTCCGCCAACCGCTAGCACTGCGGTCGGTTTTAAGAAGTACTTCGAGGTTATCTTCGAGAGCGCCCATCCAAGGGGTCATCTTCTCTTCTTCAGTCCCAGGGAGATACCCAATATCTTCCCCAACACTTACCGTTGCGCGGGTGAAGATGATTTCTGAGTACCGTCTCTCATCTAGGGTCTGCGAGAGGGCTGCGGCAAGGGTCATGAGGGTCTTTCCCGTGCCTGCGTGTCCTAGGAGCGTTACGAGATCAATCTCGGGATTCGTAAGAAGATTTAGCGCAAAGGACTGTTCAAGGTTCCTCGCGTGAATGCCCCAAAGCGCATTTCTTGCGAGAGTGAAATCCCGAATAGTTCGAAGAGTCGCTTCCTCTCCCTTCACCTCGGAAACCTGCGCAACGAAACTCGCATCGGCAGTGTGTACGAATTCGTTTACTTGAAGTTTCCCGACGAGCGGTCCCGTGATGCGATAGTAGGTGTGACCATCGGCTTGCCAACTCGCAAGATTCTTTCCGTGGGTTTCCCAAAAGTCTTCGGGGAGGACAATTTTCCCTGAGTAGAGAAGCTCCGCATCGTCGATAGTTTTGTCGTTAAAGTAGTCTTCAGCATTTAGCCCCAGGGCGGCGGCCTTAATGCGCATATTGATGTCTTTACTGACAAGGACAATATCCTTATCGGGCATCTCTTCGGCTAAGGCACGAACGACAAAGAGAATGGCGTTATCGGCCTTCGCTTCAAGAAACATTCCATCGAGGTTCGTGGCGACAGACTTCGTTTGGAAAAAGAGGCGCCCCGTTGCTTCCTTGTTTCCGATGCTATTAAGACGACAGCCTTTTGCGAGTTCATCGGGGTCAGCTTCAATCAGACGGTCAATCCAGCGACTCACTTCGCGAGCGTTTCTTGCGACGTCCGTGGTTCCTGTCTTGTGATTGTCTAACTCTTCTAGCACTGTCATGGGAAGAAACACATCGTGCTCTTCAAACCGAAATAGCGACGTTGGGTCGTGCAACAACACGTTTGTATCTAGGACAAAAAGGCGGGGCTTCGCATCTTTATGCCGTTTACTTGCGCTAGCCGCATTCTTTTTTGATACCTTCGCTGGGGCGGTAAGTCTCTCTCTGAGTTTAGCTTTTACTTCTGTCTCGTCTTTTGTGGCTACGGTCTTCTTAGTCTTTTTGCTTTCCTTTTGTGGAAGTTTCTCTTTAGCGAGAGAAGCAATGGCGTTTTCTTTCTTTTGAAGGGCACTCTTTAGGAGAGCAGCAGTCTCTTTAGGAGCCTTCTTGGTATGCGTTTTCTTCGGGGTAGCCAATTTGACCGTATCGGCCATTTCATTTGGAGCAAGCGGTAAAGGCATAGCGAGACCCCCTAAGTTTTAGGATTGCTTTAAAAGGGACGGATCACGATCAACAGCTGAGATAATTCCCTTGTAAATCGCAGTGGCAAAGCGCTGTTGTTCGCGTTTATCCGTTAAGCGTTTTTCATCTTTTGGATTGCTGATAAAGGCCGTTTCAACGAGAATCGAGGGAACGCCCTGCGCCTTTAAAACGGCAAATTCTGCGTATTCCACGGTGGACTTATGTAGTGGCCCCAAGCGGGCGAGTTCTTCAAGAACAGCATCTCCGAGTTGAATCCCGTAACGAAGTTTCGTTTCCGCAAGCATGTCAACGACAGTGCTTCGGGCTTGGCTTGCGACATCTCGGAAATCCATGCCGCCGATTTCATCGGACTTATTCTGTGTCTGAGCAAGCCACCGCGCCTGTAGTGAAGAGGCTCCGTGGGTGCTTAGTGTAAAAACGGAGGAACCATTTGCCCGTGGCGTCGTCCAAGCATCCGCATGTACGCTTACAAAGAGGTGTGCACGGTGCTTGATGGCTAGTCCTGCACGTTTATAAAGGGGCAGGAAAACATCCGTGCGGCGTGTAAGATAGGCCTTCATTCCTGCGGTGGCATTAATCCTTGCGGCAAGAAGTTTAGAGATTGCAAGAACGACATTTTTCTCTTTTGTCTTTCTTCGGCCTACTGCACCGGGATCTGCTCCGCCGTGCCCAGGGTCGATCACAACCACAAGTGTTTCTTGCTTTTTCTTCTTTGCCGGTTTTGTGGGCTTGTTTTGGGGCTTAGCCTCGCTAACGGTAGGCTTCTCTTCCTTAGCTGGCGCAGGAGATTTCCCTTTTTCTTGAAGAATCTTCTCCAAGGGGTCTGCTTCGAGGGCGGCGTCCTTAGAGGCAAGTGCGATACGAAGTTGCTTTGTTGCTCCCACGGTGGGGCTTGAAGCAGCGGCATTGATGCCATCTGCTAGATCGATGACGAGGCGAACCGTGTTTTCTTTAAATTGTCCAACACGCACATTACGTGCAAAGGAACTATCTAGGTGAAAGTCTGCGACAGCCTTTTGAAGTTCTGTCGTAAGTGTCATTGGCTCAAGGTCGATGACAAAGCGCCGATTTGCAGAAAAACCTAAGTAGTAGGTGCGATAGCGCACCTCAGAAGCGCTCTCTAAGTTGATGCGTAAGGAAGAGCCGGCTTTCTCCGCGCGTAGACGAATCGGAGAGGGGCCAGGAGCCGCAAGAATTGGCGTCGCAGCGCCTAAGCCCATAGTAAGCCCAGAGAGGAAAAGAAGTCGCCGTGAGGTTTTCAAGCTTCTTCTCCTAAAAGAGTGGTTTGGAAAGACTCTCCAAGGCTGGAGAAACTCTCAATCCGTACATCACGACTTAGCCCATCGATTTTGAAGGTAATTTCGACGTCTGCTTGCGGGAGAAATGGTTTTGCCTTCTCACTCCATTCGCTTACACAAATGCGCCCTGCACCAAAAAGATCTCGGAATCCCGCTTCTTCAAATTCCTCGGGACTTGCAAAGCGATAGAAGTCAAAGTGATAAAACGC
>CAZHBC010000008.1:0-22621 GCA_964530715.1 uncultured Sutterella sp.
ATAGGATTTTTCGTGCATTTTCTGCATCTTTACGGGATTTTTTTCGTGCATTTTTGTCTTGAAATTCTCTCCTGAGGGAGAAATCTCCTAAGGGTAAATACTTAGAGAGAGGCAACTTGTGTTTTCCAAAAGATGGAAAGCCTTGAAAATCCAATTTTTTTACAAAATTGGGGTTGGTCAAAAACTACTATATCTTGTGAAAAGTCAGGTTTTACACCACAATATAATGCATTTTGAGAGTTGATTTCATTCGAGTGTTTTGCTAGGGTACGACCTAGTTCAATCCGATGGACAAGGGACGATTTTCCCCTGTCAAAAGTCGGAAGCCCGAAGGATGAGGAAGGAAAAAATATGCCCTGCACACCGCAACACCTGATTAAACGTGATGGGTCCGTTAAGGATTTTGATGCGATTAAGATTCAAAACGCTATCGAGAAGGCTGGAAAGGCCACTGGAGAGTTTGGCGCCGCTACAGCCGCTGAGATTACAGAAAATAGCGTCATGCCAAAGATTTGTGCGTTAAATGTGTTAACGCCCCATATCGAACAGGTTCAAGACGCGGTCGAACAGGCGCTTTTTGAGGGCGGTTACTTCACAACGCTTCGTGCCTACATCGTTTATCGTGAACAGCGTGCAAAGACGCGTGATGCGAAAAAGACTTGGATTAACGTTGAAAGTTCCATTAACGAATACCTCGATCAGAGTGACTGGCGTGTTAACGCAAATGCCAATCAGGGCTATAGCTTAGGCGGCATGATTCTCAACGTCTCGGGTAAAGTTGTTGCGAATTATTGGTTGAACTTCGTTTACCCCTCTGAAGTGGGTAAGTGCCACCGTGAAGCAGATTTCCACATTCACGACTTGGATATGCTCTCTGGTTACTGCGCAGGGTGGTCTCTTAGAACCGTCCTAACAGAGGGCTTTAACGGCGTACCGGGTAAGGTTGAAGCCGCTGCCCCGAAGCACTTATCTTCTGCCTGCGGACAGATTGTTAACTTCCTCGGAACGATGCAAAACGAGTGGGCTGGTGCTCAGGCTTTCTCTTCCTTCGATACCTACATGGCGCCCTTCATCCGTAAGGACAATGTGCCGTATCCCGAGGTTGTGCAGTGCATTCAGGAGATGATTTATAACCTCAATGTACCGAGCCGTTGGGGTACACAGACACCATTTACGAACCTCACATTCGATTGGACCTGCCCGCCAGATCTCGCTCCGCAGCATCCCATCATTGGTGGCGTGGAAATGCCCTTTACTTACGGGGAATTGCAGCCTGAGATGGACATGATTAATCGCGCCTACATTGAAGTGATGACGCGCGGTGACAGTAAGGGCCGTGTTTTCACGTTCCCGATTCCAACTTACAACATCACGCCGGATTTCGATTGGGAAGGCCCAAATGTGAAGCTTCTCTTTGATATGACAGCCCGCTACGGTTTGCCTTACTTCCAGAACTTCATCAATTCGGAACTTAAGCCCAACATGATCCGTTCGATGTGCTGCCGCTTGCAGCTTGATCTTCGCGAGCTCTTAAAGCGTGGTAACGGCCTCTTTGGTTCCGCGGAGCAGACAGGAAGTCTCGGCGTCGTGACGATTAACTGCGCCCGCTTGGGTTACCTCTATCCTGGGGATAAGAAGGCGCTCTACGCACGTTTGGATCACCTCTTAGATCTTGCCAAAGAGTCGCTTGAAATTAAGCGTAAGGTCATCCAGCGCCATATCGATGAGGGTCTTTTCCCGTACACAAAGCGCTACCTTGGAACATTGCGTAATCACTTCTCGACAATCGGTGTCAATGGCATCAATGAGATGATTCGTAACTACACGCATGACAGAATCAATATCACAAGCGATGAGGGGCACGCCTTTGCTGTCGAGTTCCTCGATCACGTGCGTGAACGCTTGGTGCAGTTCCAAAGCGAAACCGATCACATGTATAACCTCGAAGCGACTCCCGCGGAAGGGACAACTTATCGCTTCGCGAAAGAAGACCGTAAACGCTTCCCGAATATCATTCAGGCTGGCACACCGCAGAATCCCTACTACACGAACTCTTCGCAGCTCCCCGTCGGATTTACGGACGATCCCTTCGAGGCTCTCGAGATGCAGGAAGACCTGCAGAAGAAGTACACGGGTGGCACGGTCTTGCACCTTTACATGAATGAGGCGATTAGTTCTTCTGAGGCTTGCCGTGACTTGGTTCGTAAGACGCTTACGCGCTTCCGTATCCCCTATATCACAGTAACGCCCACGTTCTCGATTTGCCCGAAACATGGCTACCTCTCTGGTCGTCATGATTTCTGCCCGAAGTGCGATGCGGAAATCATCGCTCGTAAGAAGGCTCGTCAGGCTCGAGAAGCCGCAAAGCGTGCTTAGAGTGAAAAAAGAATATTTTCTATCCTTAAAAGCAATACAAATAAGGAGGAGTTAAAAAATGTCAGAACAAGAAAAAACTGAAGAAATCACATTAAAAGACAGCGAACGTCAGCGCTGCGAAGTTTGGACACGCGTGATGGGTTACCACCGTCCTGTGCAGTCCTTTAACATTGGTAAGAAGGGCGAGTTTGCAGAGCGTAAGCACTTCCTGGAAAGTAAGTGCCACCTCAACGAAAAGTGCGCCTAAGAGAGAAAGCGCTCGTCGATTCCATCTGATTTTTTCTCATGGATAAGAAAACACTAGAAAACGCCGGGACAGAACCCGGCGTTCTTCACGAAGGAAGACCCGCTGAGCAACTGCGGATAGCCGCTGTTACTCCTTTTACGACAATAGACTACCCAGGGATTCTGAGCGCTGTAGCCTTCATCCAAGGTTGTCCTTGGAGGTGCCCCTATTGCCAGAACGCTTGGATGCAGTCTAGAGAGATAGCCCCAGGGACCGTATCTGTACCTTGGGCGCAGTTCTTTAATTTGCTAAAGAAGCGTAAGGGACTCTTAGATGGTGTCGTGTTCTCTGGGGGAGAGCCCTGCTTAGATCCTGCACTCTCTGCGGCAATGCGAGAGGTGAAGTCTCTAGGGATGAAGGTAGGGCTTCATACGTCAGGAGCTTATCCTAAGAGACTTAAAGAGGTGATTTCCTTACTCGATTGGATTGGATTGGATGTGAAGGGACCTCCAGAGGAGCCCAATGTCTTTAACCGAGCAGCAGGACGCCCTGGAGCAGTAGAGGCATTCCTTGAGAGCTTTGAAATTGTCCGCGCTTCAGGCGTTTCCTATGAGGCGCGTACGACAGCGCACCCAGATTTACTTACCGCGGAAGATATTCAAGACGTGGCGCAGTGGCTCTCAGAGCGCGGTTGCAGGACGTATGCCCTACAGATTTATCGCACGCCGCCAGGAACCCAAGGGGGCCTTTCTGCCGTTGGTTCAGACTACCCTGGGGAAGAGGTAGAAAAGCGTCTTGCGACGCTTTTCCCAAAGTTTATTCTTCGTCGCAATTAACTTTGCGGAAACTTCAGTAATCGCAACGCCCAAGCAACAACAATAAGACAGACGCCGGTGTCTGCGAAAACAGCCATCCACATCGTCGCGAAGCCACTGACGGCCGCTATGGCAAAGAGTGCCTTAACGCCTAAGGCAAAAGCGATATTCTGTTTAATGCAACGGCGCGTTGCTTGAGAAAGTCTTTTTAGCCAAGCAATTTTTGCGATGTCATCATTCATGAGAACGACGTCAGCCGATTCAATTGCCGTGTCAGAACCAAGGGATCCCATCGCAACACCAAGTCGGGATCTAGCAAGTGCTGGTGCATCGTTAATACCATCGCCAATCATCGCAGTGGGGGAAATGGCATCTAGTTCGGAGATTTTCTTCAATTTGTCCTCTGGAAGCAACCGAGCCCTGACGTTTTTAATTCCTGCAATGTTTGCAATGGCCTGAGCGCTTTTTTCATTATCTCCCGTGAGAAGCCACACGGAGACGCCTTCAGAAGTAAGTTTACGAATGCTCTCAGCGATGTTTTCTTTCGGGGTGTCACTGAAACTAAAGATTGCCCGTACGCCGAAAAGGTCACTCAAAGCAAGGGTTGTATTACCCTCGGATTCCATCTGCTCAAAGACAACTCTCGCCTCTTCACCTAGAAGTTTATTTTCTTCAAGCCACCTGCGGTTTGTAAGACGAAGTAGGGCGCCTTGAATTCTTCCCTCTACGCCGTAGCCAGGTAGGTTTTTGAGCCCTTTAACGGGGGGAGGCGTAAGCGTCTTATCACAGGCTCTTGCTAGAGCTTGGCTTAAGGGGTGTTTATTCACACTCGCAAGGGCCCCCGCTAGAGTCCAAGCTGTTTTTTCATCTGTCTCGGAGAAAACCGCTAGAGAGCGGAAAGCGGGTTTACCGACTGTGAGTGTTCCCGTCTTATCAAAGACTGCGGTTTTTAGTGCCGCTGCAGTTTCCATCGGAACGCCCCCTCGGACGAAGACGCCATTGCGACTTGCAGAAGTCATTGCGGAGAGAAGCGCAACAGGGGTGGAAATCACAAGTGCACAGGGGCAACCAATAACGAGAAGAACCAGGGAGCGGTAAATGGTCTCTTTATCAAGCGTTCCTGTGTAGAGGACGGTACCGATGGCCAACAGTAAGCTTGCCGCAAAAATTGAAGGGGTGTAGTAGCGCGCAAACTTATCAACGAGGCGTTCGATTTTCGCTTTCTGTTCGCTTGCGGAAACAATGGCTCTTGCAATGCGCGCCGCAGTAGAGTCACTTGCCGCGTGGCTTGCGCGAATTGTGAGCGTTCCATCGAGCGCAATGCAACCTGAGCGTACTGTGCTTCCAGGAGTGGCCGATTCTGGAATCGATTCGCCTGTGATACTTGCCGTATCAATGGAACTTACGCCTTCTGTGACAGTACCATCGGCTACGATCATTTGCCCTGGCATTGTGCGATAAAGTGTCCCTTTAACGATTCTCTTTGCGTCACTTTTAACCCAAGAGGATCCCACTAAGATCTCTACAGAGCTTGGTGCTTTCTCTAAGAGAGTCTGTATGCTCTTTTGTGCGCTAGCTAAGGTGTGGTCTTCAATTTCTTCACCGATTTCATAGAGCACCATGACCATGGCAGCTTCTGGGTACTGTCCGATAGCAACCGCACCAAAGACGGCAACGGCCATAAGGGTATTCATGTTAAAGGTGAGGTGAAAGAGGTTTTTCGCTCCCTTTACCAAGGTCTTTAGACCACTTAAGCCAATAGCAATAATGGCCAGTGTGATGATGAGGATTTCTGGAGCTGCCCCTGTGATTTCTGCAATTTCGCTTGCCGCGGCAAAGATAAGGGCAATTAAGAGGTGCCAGCAAAAGCTCGATTTTGGTTTGGTTTCTGTAGGAGTTTTCTTTTCTAGAACTTTCGTAACAGGCGTTCCAGGAAGGTCAATCGAATTAAGTTTTTTTGTGAGAGCATCAAGAGTAGCCCCTTCAGACTTCGCCCTAAATGTTACTTCGCGATGCGACATATCAAACTTTGTCGCAGTAAAGAGAGGATCTTTTTCAAAGGCGGCTTCAATCTCAGCCCTTTCAACCGGGCAATCCATATCCTCTATGTAAAGCGTGAATTCTTCCGATTCTCCTTCGGAAAGAACTGTGCCTGGGAACCCAGCTTTCTTAAGTTTACTAAGGAGAGTCTCGATTTCAGCTGCCTCACTTTGAACTTCAAAAGTCATCGTGCGTTCCGTGAGGTTACTTCCCTTTACCCTAAAGTCACTGTCCTTTTCAAAAAGGCGTTCGATTTCTCCCCTTTCAACAGGGCAATCCATATCTTTGATTTCTACGCGAAGTAAAGAAAGCTTTTTCATTTCCGTTCCGTATTTTTTGTAAGAATCGGTATTTAAGTGAGATTAAAAACCCTAAAGTTGCTACAGTGTCAAACAGGTTTTCTACTTTGAGGAATGTCGATGCGTATTGGGGAACTTTCAGAACGTTCTGGCGTTCGGATTGAGGCAATTCGTTTCTATGAGAAAGAAGGGTTACTCACAGAGGCTGCTCGCTTAGAGAATAACTACCGCACTTACACGACTAAGCACTTAGAGCAACTCAATTTCATTCGCCACTGCAGAACGCTTGATATGGCTTTGTCGGATATAAAGATCCTTTTACATAGCGATGCTAAAGATCCGTCACAGGCCGCAGCCGTGCACGCTCTCATTGAAAAACAGGTAAAGCTTGTCGATGAACGCATGGCAAAACTTAAAGCGCTTAAAAAGCATCTTCTAGGTCTTGCCTCTCGTTGCAAAGGAGCGCACGGCACGGAGCCCTGTGGCATTCTTGTGGGTCTTACGGAAGACGCTCACGAGGGACACTGCCATTGTGAAGATCCTTGTGAAAAAATCTCTTAGCCATTATTGGAAGTTTTAGAAGGTATTTCCATGCTTGCAAATATCACCGCAATTGCCGTCATGTTGATGTGTGTTTTCCTCATCATTGCCGTTCCGACTTTGATGTTGTACCGAAGGGGAGCTCGGGTGCCACCATGTCTTGTGTCTTCGCGTTACAGGAGTGGGTTCGGTGGCCCTATGGTCTTTTTCCTTATGGGGGAAGTTGCGGTCGTCGAGAGACTTCTTTGGGAGGGTTATCAGGTCACCCGCGCAATACCTTGGCACACGATTGAAGGAGGTGTCAACCAGTTTGCGGCGGTTGTGAGTGTGGGACCCTTCTTTATTCAAGCTGCCTTGGGGATGATTATGCTTGCCACATTGATTTTCTGTAGAAGACCTGTTGCAGTGGCTCTTTGCATCCTCCTTCTTTGGCTAATGGGTCCTGTGGCTGTGCTTCTTACAAGTTGGTATTTCTCGCTGAAGGCACCTGTCTTAGGACTCGTGGAGATTTTTGGTTGGTCTCTTATTTGGACTGCCTACTTTGTTCTCTCCCCCCGGGTGGCGCTCACATACGGAACGCCTCGCGGCCAGAGACTGGTGCAGGAATCTAGCGAGGCTAAGAAAGAGTCTCTCCCTGAGCCCGCTAGCGAAGAAAAAGAATAGAGGAGCTCTAGAAAGAAACGTGATCGGGGTCTAAGCCAGAGAAACACGACTGCGGAATTTCATCTAGGGCATTCATCTCCTTGACATTCAAACGGAAGTCAAAGAGGCGAGTGTATTCTGCAAGTTCCTCTTTATTAAGCGTCCTCGGTAGCGGGGAGACGCCATGCTGTAGGCACCAACGAAGAGAAACTTGAGCTTCGCTTACCTTGTATTTGCGCGCAATGATTTGCTGGATCGCATCGGGGAGTACATCGCTTCTCCCTAATGGATCCCAAGCCGAGACGTGAATTCCCTTATTCTGGCAAAACTCCACAGTACTCTTTTGCCAATAGCCAGGGTGAAATTCCAATTGATTGACCATAGGGGAAATCTCTGCTCTGGCAAGAAGCGGGACAATGTGATGCGTGAGAAAGTTGCAGACGCCAATAGCGCGGGCTCGGCCGCTAGAGTAGATCTTTTCCATTGCTCTCCAAGTACCCGTATTGGCGCTTTGCCAAAGAATGGCATCTCCGTGTGTTTCAGGCCAGTGAACGAGATAGAGATCTACGTAGTCGAAACCCAGCGCATCGATTGAGCGTTCAAAGGCAGAGAGCGCCTTGTTGTAAGAGCGGTCTGTGACCCAAAGTTTTGTGGAAACGAAAAATTCTGAACGTGTGTGTCCAGATTCCCTGAGGGCTTTTCCAACGGATTGTTCGTTACCGTAAGCGCTCGCTGTGTCAAAACGACGATACCCGAGCTCTATGGCTGCTTCTAGGGTCGCTTCCAAGTCCCAGCCAGATTGCATCTGGCGAGTCTCAAGTCCTAAGCAAGGGATAAAGACATTGTTGGAAAGCTTAAATCCATCAGCAATGGTTGGCATTGTTTCTCGCCTTTCGTTTCTTCTCTATAAAACTTCTTAATTTTTGGATGCTATACCAAAGAGAGCGCTCGAATCTTTGACGGGACGCAAGAATCGAGCGGCTAATCTTTTTTGAAGGAGGGGGCGTTTCTCTTTAGAGCCTCGGGTTTTTCGATTTGCGGTATTCGCTTCGAAGCTCTTCTAAGAGCTTGCTGGCAGCGGGGGCTAAGTCACTTGCCCGTACGCCTGCTAGGCGGCTCCGAACGCCTTCGGAATGTAACCACGTAGCCGCTAGCGTTGCAGTGACGAGATCAAAGCCCTGTGCAAAGACTGCGCCGAGCATGCCACTTAACACATCGCCAGAACCTGCAGTCGCAAGAACGCCATTAGCAGAAGGGTTAATCCAAGTACGAGAGCTTCTCAAGGCAACGACCGTGCCTGCGCCCTTGAGAATCGTAATTGCCCCAGTCTGAATGGAGAGTTCCCGAGCAGAGGCAATGCGGTCTTCGAGGACCTTGGCGGTTGTGCGATGTAAGAGGTCTGCTGCTTCCGCTGGGTGGGGTGTAATCACCGTGTGTGCCTTGCGGGCAAGGACGGCGTCTTGGAGTTTTTGATCCTTAGCTAAGAGTCGCAGCGCATCGGCGTCGATGATAAGGGGAATCTCGGCGGCAATTACCTCTTTAAGACGCGTGATGGCTCTATCGCTAAATCCGAGACCACAGCCGATGACAATGGCGTTGACTTTTGTGAGATCAATGGGTTTCTCGGAAAAAAGAATTTCTGGATAGTTAACATCAAAAAGGGGAGCCCCTTCTGCCATCAGTTCGCAGGTAACGCGGCCAGCACCGAGCTCTACCGCGGCGCGCGCTGCAAGGATAGCTGCTCCAACGGTACCCTTTTCTCCACCGATGACTAGGACGTGACCGAAGTCGCCCTTGTGTGAGTTCTTCGCCCGCGGTTCAAGGAAGTGCCTAAAGTCGTCTTTCTCGATAAGCCCCACTTGAGTCAAAGGGACAGAAACATCGAGTTCACGAACGATGACGCGCCCTGCGGCGTCGGCGCCATCATTCATAAAGCAACCTGCCTTCGGAGAGAACATCGCAACGGTGATGTCTGCCTTACAGCCCTTTGCACCTCCTACCCAATTTCCCGTGATGGGATTTAATCCCGAAGGGATGTCGACACTGACGTGTACGGCTTCTCTTTCGTTAAACCACATGGCGGCATCTTGCAGTTCGCCTCGAATCGGTTTGTCGATACCGATGCCTAAAAGAGCATCGACAACGGTGTCGGCTTTTTCTGCGTTATAGGGATCGGCAATTGTTAAGCCCCCTGCGGCTTCCCAAGCGTTAAATGCAGCAAGAGCGTCTTTTGTCTTAGGTTTATCTACACCAATGAGTGCGCAGGTTACTTTAAAACCCTGCGCCTTAAGGACTCTAGCGGCAACGAAGCCGTCCCCGCCGTTATTGCCAGCACCACAGACAAAGACAACGTGACCGGCCTCTGGGGTGATGCGAGCAATTTCCTCAGCGAGGGCAGTTCCCGCACGACGCATCAATTCGCCCTCGGGAAGTTCATTGGAGTAGCGCTTTTCAAGGCTTCGAAGTTCATCAATGTTTAGTATTTGCTCGCTCATAGCTTTCTCAAATCTTTACGAAGTTTTTTCTTAAGTATTGTGCAACGCAGGAATTCCCGCCACTTTGCTTTCTTCCCTTTTTTCTTGGGGCGACATTTTAAGGAATTCCCTTGAGGCCGCGTAAGACAGTGTAAAACCTCGTATTTGGTCGGTTTTCTTAAAACTTTTCTTTGAATTCTAGGGAGGATTTCTTAGGTTTTGCTAGCCTAAGAATAGGTAGAATTCCTCTGAAAATGGTTTGAAGTTTCCTCCCTTAAGGGAATTTAACTTCAAAAAGACATCGCCATTACTCTTAATGCTACGTAGAAACGCTGAAAAGACACAGAAGAATGCTGTTTTTTCGGCCTGGAAAAAAGGAAAGATTATTTATGACAACGAACACCATTATTTTGGAATTTCCTGGAAATGAGGCTCTTTCCGCATTCCGCGCTAAGCGTGTTCTCACGTCTTTGAAGACTGTGACAGATAAAGTCGCGGCCGTAAGCGCTCGCTATAAACACTTCGTTCTAGCGGATGCACCGCTTACGGAAGATGAGACCGCAAGAATGTGCTCTCTTTTGGACTATGGCGATAAGGGAGAGGATGCGAGGGCCGACATTGCAATTCTCGTAGCTCCACGTCTAGGGACGATTAGCCCCTGGTCAAGTAAGGCAACAGACATTGCGCGCAACTGTGGCCTTACGGCTGTGCGCCGTATTGAGCGTGTAGTTCTTTATAACATCACCTTTGAAGAGGGCTTTACCTGCACCGATGCGGTGAAGCTTTCCCTTTCCGAAAAGTTAAGAGATAGGATGACTGAGACGGTCTTGGAGACAGAGGGTGCGGCTGAGAAGATTTTCACAGACACTTGCGGCAAACCCATGGCAACTGTCGATATCCTTTCTGGCGGAAGAGCGGCCTTAAGTGAGGCGAATGCCGAGATGGGACTCGCTCTTTCTGAGGATGAAATCGATTACCTCCTAGATGCCTTTAAAACGCAGGGTCGCAATCCAACGGATGTCGAGCTGATGATGTTTGCGCAGGCTAATTCCGAGCACTGCCGCCACAAGATTTTTAATGCCAAGTTCACCATCGATGGCGTCGAACAGGGAAAGACCCTCTTTGGCATGATTCGTGAAACCCATAAGGCTGCTCCTCAGGGTACGGTTGTTGCCTACTCTGATAATGCCGCGGTCTTCGAGGGCCCCACGGTTCCAAGGCTTTATCCGAGACCCACGGAGGAAGACCCCATTGGAAGCACATATTCAGAGATTCTCGAACCCGCTTTCACTGTCTTTAAGGTTGAAACACACAATCACCCGACGGCAATTTCTCCCTTCCCAGGAGCGGCAACGGGTTCTGGTGGCGAAATCCGCGATGAAGGCGCTACGGGACGTGGTGCACGACCCAAGGCGGGCCTCTGCGGATTCTCTGTATCGGCTCTTCACATCGATGGAGCAGAGCAGGATTGGGAAAATGATCGCGACACAACTAAGTCCGATAGCGAGGCGAAAAAAGAGCAGTACGGAGCCCCCACTCGCCTGGCATCGGCTCGGGCCATCATGACAGAAGGCCCCATTGGAGCCGCAGCCTTTAATAACGAATTCGGTCGCCCGAACATCTTGGGTTATTTCCGTAGCTTCGAAGCCCGTGTCAATGATGTTCGCTATGGTTACCACAAACCCATTATGCTCGCTGGCGGTATCGGCAATATCCGCTCTGATCAGACAAATAAACACACGCTCGAACCTGGCACTCTCATGATTGTCCTCGGAGGGCCTGGGATGCGTATCGGTTTAGGCGGCGGCGCAGCAAGTTCGATGAACTCGGGCGCTAATTCCGAAGACCTTGACTTTGATAGCGTGCAGCGTGGAAACCCCGAGATGCAACGCCGCGCACAGGAAGTGATTGACCGTTGCTGGGCCGCGGGTCCCTTAAATCCAATCCTTGCAATTCACGATATCGGTGCAGGCGGTCTCTCGAACGCAATGCCAGAACTCGCTGACCTCTCAGGGCACGGTGCGAAGCTTTCTCTTTCGAAAGTTCCCGTGGAAGAAAAATCCATGAGTCCCTTGGAAATCTGGAGTAACGAGAGTCAGGAACGTTACTCAATCGCTATTGCGCCTGAGTCTCTTGAAACCTTTGATGCAATCTGTAAGAGAGAACGTTGCCCGTACGCTGTGCTTGGTACGATTAGTGAAGACGGTATGCTCATTGTCGAAGGACGCGAGGGGGAGGCCCGTGCGGTTGAAATGCCGATGGAGGTTCTCCTTGGGAAGCCGCCCCGTATGCATCGCGATGTGAAGTCGGTGAAGACTACTCTTACGGATTTCGATTCGAAAGGCGTAACCATTAAAGAAGCCATCCGTAAGGTTCTTCGTCATCCGACGGTTGCAAGTAAGAGTTTCTTGGTGACAATCGGTGACCGTTCCGTCGGTGGCTTGGTTTCTCGCGATCAGATGGTTGGCCCTTGGCAGGTTCCTGTTGCTGACTGCGCTGTGACAAACATTAACTTCACAGGTTACGCAGGAGAAGCGATGGCAATTGGTGAAAGAGCGCCGATTGCAATCATTGACTCTGCGGCTGCTTCACGCATGGCAATCACGGAGGCAATCACCAATATCGTTTCGGCTGATACGGAATTGAGCAGTGTGAAGCTCTCGGCAAACTGGATGTCTGCCTGCGGCGCCGCAGGGGAAGATGCCAAACTTTACAGTGCGGTGAAGGCCGCAAGTGAGTACTGCAAGGCATTGGGTATTTCCATTCCTGTTGGAAAGGATTCTTGCTCAATGCGTACGGCTTGGTCCGATAAGGGTGTTGAAAAATCTGTTACGAGCCCTGTTTCTCTTGTTGTCTCTGCGGCTGCGCCTGTTTCGGATGTGCGGATAAGTCTCACGCCACAGTTAAGTGACGTCCCAAGTAAGCTCTTTGCTGTTGACTTTGGTGCTAAGAAGTGCCGTATGGGAGGATCAATCCTTGCACAGGTCTTACAGAGTTTCGGCTCCGTAGCTCCTGACATGGAAGATGTTGTAGCGCTCAAGAATTTCTTTACGCTTGTAAGACGCTTTGCCCGCGAGGAGAAACTTCTTTCTTACCACGATAGAAGTGATGGTGGTTTTGCTGCAACGCTCTCGGAAATGATGTTTGCAAGCCATCGCGGTGTGAGCGTTACGCTTGATGGCCTAATCGATGGCAAGGTGTCCGAGGAAGCTGCGCTTTCTGCTCTCTTTACGGAAGAAGCAGGTGCAGTCCTTCAGATTGCTTCCTATGCAGTAGATGAATTTAAAGCCCGTGTTGCCTCTGTTGGCCTTAGCCCCTATGTCGTAGAGATTGGGGAGGTCAATCACGTAGATCGCTTTACGGTCCTCGCAGGCGGTAAGAAACTTCTAGATGCTCCTCGCACTGAGTTGATGCGCGATTGGTGCGAAGTGACGCACGCAATGGCACGAGGCCGCGACAACCCTGCTTGTGCTGATAGTGAATTTAACGTTGCAACGGGTAGCGAACACAAAGGACTCTTTGTTAAGACGACTTTTGATGTCTTCCATAGGATTTCCGCGCCTTACATCCATTCTGGCGCTACAAAGCCTAAGGTTGCAGTGCTAAGAGAAGAGGGCGTTAACTCGCAAACGGAAATGGCTGCTGCCTTTATGCATGCAGGCTTTGAAGTTTGGGATGTTCACATGACAGACCTCTTAAGTGGCCGCAGAAACTTAGACGCATTCTCAGGGATTGCTGCCGCTGGGGGATTCTCTTACGGTGACGTTCTCGGTGCTGGTGGCGGTTGGGCAAAGACCATTCTCTACAACCCGAAACTCACAGAGATGTTTGCTCGCTTCTTCGAGAGACCCGATACGTTTACCTTAGGTGTCTGTAACGGCTGTCAGATGATTAGCCTCTTACGGGATTTAATTCCAGGAGCCGAGCACTGGCCGAACTTTGTCCGTAACACTTCCGAGCAGTTTGAAGCGCGTCTGACACAGGTTCGCATCGAAGAGTCGCCTTCTATCTTCTTTACGGGAATGGCAGGAAGTTCTATGCCGATTGTTACCTCTCACGGGGAGGGACGGGTGCAGTGGCGCAGTGCCGAAGACGAAGCGAAGGCACTTGTTGCCGCACGCTATGTCGATGGCGATGGACTACCCACGGAGGTTTATCCCTTAAATCCCAATGGGTCAGCCAATGGCGTTACGAGTGTGACGACAACGGACGGACGCGCCACGATTATCATGCCGCATCCAGAACGTAGCCACAGAACAGTGCAACTTTCTTGGTATCCTGATCGCACGCGTGAATTCACGTTGTGGATGAGGCTTTTTGATAACGCCCGTGTTTGGGTTGGCTAGGACAGTCGGATAGCGACAGAGATGACGTGGACGGTCTATTGGGCGTTCGTTGTAACGAGCGTTCTGCTTGCCTTTGCGCCGGGCCCCGACAACATGTTTGTGCTCGTGCAGTCTGCAGTGCACGGCGTCAAGGCAGGGCTTTTTACTGTTCTGGGTCTCATTGTTGGCGTTGCAATACAGACGGTTGCCGCGGCTCTCGGTGTTGCGGCAATCGTAGCGGCATCTCCTACGCTCTTTTGGGGTATCCGCATTGTGGGGGCTCTCTATCTTGCCTACCTTGCTTATATGAGTTGGACGCACCCAGTTGCAGGCGAGGAGAAGGCTACAGAGGTTATGACACCGGCTAAGCTCTTTCGGCGTGGCGTTATCATGAATGTCACAAACCCGAAGGTGCAGATTTTCTTTTTAGCCTTCTTCCCGCAATTCGTGACAAAGGGCGCAGGCGCAACGCAAACAGCCGTCGAGATGGCAATCTTGGGGCTTACCTTCATGCTGGCAACTGCCCTTGTTTTCTCCTTTATCGCTTTCTGTTCGGGAAGCCTCGCAGATCGCCTTCGCACCCCACGGGTGCAGTTTTGGATGAATCGCTCTGCTGCGGTAATCTTTCTCTGCCTAGCTGCGGGGACCCTCCTTTCGGGCTAGCGAGTTTTTTCGCATTTTTTCAATTTCTATCTTAAAGGGAAGTCCCCTGATATTTCCCGTAAATCGGCGTAAATGATTCTCAATTGACGCCTAAATGAGAATCATTATTTTTAGAATTGAGAATGATTGCTATTTCAGAAAAATCTTTTTAAAACAAAGCATATAATACGAAATATTGCGCAAATGGCACTAACTTTTTTGTTGCCTTTTTCATGGAATTGAAGTGGGACTAAGGGGTTTTGGGGAGAAGCCTCTAGCTTCCACTTCTCTCGCAAGGAGAAGACGAAAAGTCAATCTATTTTGTGAGGGTTAATTTTGAAGAAAGAGATTCTTCATGCGATTAGAGGAGATTTATCATGATTATCAATCAGACAACTAAGTACGGTCTTATTTTTGTCGGTGGCGTCGTTCTCGGTGCCTTGGGTGCAGTGGCTGTGGCTAAGGGTAAGAAGTTTGAAGGTGTGAAGCCTTTGGCAAGTTCGCTCCTTTCCGCCGGACTTGACGTTAAAGAGAAGGTTCTCGCGGGCGTTGAAGGCGTTAAGGAAGATCTCGCTGACGTCGTTGCTGAGGCTGAGGCCAAGTCCCAGGCTCGTCGCGAAGAACTTGAGAGAAAAGAAGCGGTCGCGGTTCTCACCGAGAAGCCAAAGGCCGCTAAGAAGACGACACGCCGTAGCCGTAAAGCGAAGGCAGTTGCAGCCTAAATTTAATTGCAAAGAAAAGATTAGGAGATGGCGAAGTCTCTTTTCATAAAGGGAAGAGAGCGGTTACCTATCTCATAAGACGCATCGCTTGCGGTGCGACTAAAGTTTGCTAATTGAAGTTAAAGCACCAAAAAAATGAAGTTTTATCTTGTTCACAGTGTGGGACCTCGTATGAGGTGGCGCACGAACAATGTGGTTACTGAGGAAACGGCAGAAGAGATTTCCGCTTCCTTACGGAAAATCCCTGGCGTTTCTACCTTAAAGGTTAACGCAAGAACGGGAAGTATCCTCGTAGTTTGCAATCGAGCCGAGGGGCGGCAAGCGATTATTGCCTATCTCGCAGGGCTCGAAGTAGCTCCTCTTATCCTCAACCGCCCTCAGAAGCCAGGTAAGAAGGGAGTTGCCTCGACAACTCTTAAGAAGGGTAAGAAGAAATCTTCTCGCAAAGATTCTTCCGCGGAGGATGTGAAGATTAAGGATGTTGCCCGTAGTGTCGGTTCTCTTTTTGGAAGGGCCGTGACGGGTATGCCACTTCTACAGTTTGCAAAGAGGCCATTTCTCACACCGGAAGAAGTTGCCTCTCTTGGCTCGTCGTCAGAATTGGATTTTTCTCCCGTTGCCCGTTGGGTGTTTTTGAGATCTGCTCTGCCAGTTCTTGTGAACACTGCGAACGTTTTCTTGGGAGCCGTGCCGTATTTCTTCCGCGGCCTCAGGATGCTCCTTAAGGGTAAACTCACCGTAGAAGTTCTCGATGCTTCAGCCATTGGTGTTTCACTTCTTTTGCGGGACTTTCGCACAGCAGGCCTCGTTGTCCTTCTCCTAGGCATGGGTGAGATGCTCGAGCGCTATACGCGAAAGAAATCCCTCGCTAGCCTAGCCGACCAGCTTGCCCTGAAGGTCGAACGCGTTTGGGTTCGTACAGCGGATGGGGTTGCTGAGAAAGCCCTAAAGGACCTAACGACAGAAGATCTTGTCGTTGTGCGTACAGGAAACACAATTCCTGTCGATGGAACAGTCGTTGCTGGGAACGCCGAAGTTAATCAGGCAACAATGACAGGAGAACCCTTAGCAGTGCATCGCACAACGGGCGGTACCGTTTTTGCGGGAACAGTTGTTGAGGATGGAGAAATCGACATCCGAGCCACAAAGGTTGGCGACAGCACGAGACTTAATCAGATTGTCCAATTTATCGAGACATCCGAAAAGAGTAAGGCAGGAATCCAAGGAAAGGCAGAACACTTAGCGGATGCCATTGTTCCCTTTAACTTCGCGCTGGCCGCTCTCGTCTTCCTAGCAACGCGTAGTCTTGCACGCGCCGCAGCAGTACTCATGGTTGACTACTCCTGTGCGCTCAGGCTAGCGACGCCACTTGCGATTCTTACCGCAATGCGGCAGGGAACAAAGAGTGGCATCTTAGTTAAAGGAGGTCGCTACCTTGAAGCGCTCTCTGAAGTGGACACCGTTGTCCTCGATAAGACAGGGACTCTTACGAAGGCAGCTCCGAAACTTTCAGATGTGATTTCTCTAGATAAGGCCCGGGACGAAAAAGAAATTCTCGCACTTGCCGCCTGCTTAGAAGAGCACTTCCCGCACCCCGCGTCTCGCGCTGTTGTGCGGGCTGCGGAAAAAGAGCACGTCAATCACTACAAAGAAGAACACGATTCCGAGGTGAAATACATTGTCGCCCACGGTATCTGTTCATCTGTCGATGGTCAGAAGGTCCTCATCGGTTCTCGACACTTTGTTGAAGAGGATGAAAAGGTTGATGTCTCCGCTGCGCAAGAAGCAGTTGAGCGCCTTGCTTCGGAAGGGAAGTCCATTCTCTATCTAGCCCAAGGGGGACGCCTCATCGGCGTACTTGGTGTTGTTGATCCTCTGCGCCGAGAGTCGCGCAAAGTTATTGAAGAACTTCGTAGCCGTGGGATTAAACGCATTGTGATGCTCACGGGAGACGACGAGAGAACGGCAAAGAACGTTGCGCGAGAACTCGGTATCGAGGAATTCCGTGCCCAAGTTCTCCCAGGGGAAAAGGCCGAGCACGTCATTGCTCTAAAGCGAGAAGGTTGCAAGGTTCTCATGGTCGGAGATGGCGTTAACGATAGCCCAGCGCTCTCAAGCGCTGATGTCGGTGCAACGCTTAAAGAGGGTAGCGATATCGCGCAAGAGGTTGCTGACGTTGTCCTTATGAACAATTCTCTATCTGATTTGCCGCATGCCATTGACCTAGGGCGCGCCGCAATGCGAAGGATTCGGGAGAACTTCACCGTCTCTGTTGGACTTAATACGGGCTTTATGGCAGGAGGCCTTTTTGGTGTCCTGACACCTGCAACGGGCGCTGTGTTGCACAACATGACAACAATCGGCGTTTGTCTTAATGCTATGCGGCCGACTGCGGGAGTTAAAACAAATTCCGAGGTGTGGTTTAAGCAATTTAAAGAGTTGCTTGCGGCATCCTCAGGTTCGGAAACAGGAAAAGAAGCCGCTGAGAAGTTGCTTGAAACTATCAAGGAAGAATAGTGGGGAAAAGTGATGCTTGAAGAAATTAAAAAATATGTTCGCTCCTACGTGCCAGGTCGCCTGAGACTGCGGCATCCGGCTCTCGTTGGCCTTGACTTTGAGACAGTTAAAGCAATCACTTCAACAATCACCTCTGCAGAGGGGATTACAGCCTGCACGATTAATCCCGAGGTCGGCAGCCTCCTTCTCCTCTGGGATACAAAGAAAATCACCGAGGAAACGCTTGCTGGCTACTTTGCCTTCTGGATGGCTCTCCTGCCTGAAGGGATAGATGAAGCGGATGCAGAAGAAAAAGAAAATCAGAACGTTGTTGATGCTAAACACACGCTTGCTAAAGGGCTTTACAAGGGAAACCTCCTTTTAGAGGATGCGGTGACAAGAGGGAAATCTCTGAGTACTTTGGGTTTAGATAAGCTCTCGGCAGTACTTGCTCCCGATCAGAAGAAATCCGCAAGACGTCGTCGTGTTACGCAAAATCGCTTGATGCTTTTAACCTGCGCAGCTTCAATCGGCGCTATTGCCTTGGGAAGTAAGGCACACACAGCTCTCGGCCTTGGGTTTCTCTCGCTCCTTGCGGTGCATTTAAAGCAGCATAAAACAGTGCTGTAAACTGCGGCGTTAGAGTTCACTTGCAGGAGAAGGCTTATGGCGAAGTTCATTCGGATTCTTGTACTGATTGTCGTTGCAATGGCAACGGCGAGTATCTTTGCCTTTGCCTTCGCAGCCGCCCTTGCGATGGCCGCCATTTGTTTAATTGCATTCCTAACCGCTTACGCAATTAACCCCGAGGATGTAAAGAACATCCTTCATGTTCTTACAGAGAAACTTGATGGTTGGTTTAAAGAGCTTTTCTCTCTTATCCGCTCGATTACGGATGTTGTGCGCGATGCCGCAGAGACAGCGAAAAGTATGACAGCGACTGCGGCTACCTCTGAAGATACTTCTAAGGCGAAAGAAGAGGACGCGTCCGCCAAGGTACCTACCGAAGCAAAGAAGAAAACGCCTCGGAAAAAAGAAGTTAAAAAGCCAGTAGAAGAAGTTTCTCCCTCTCGGGAAGATTTAACTACCAGTAAGTAGCAGTTCCTCTGGTTTCATCGCCCGCACGCCATGGCGGCGTAATTTCTTCTCGCACTTAAGGACGCGTTTGTCTCGTGTTAAAAGAGTTCCCTTGTAGCAGTAGGCAAGATTAAGGAATTTCTGGTCGTCCGTATCTTTGCAATGCACAGGGGCCACGACTTCAGGCGTTTTGACAATGAATCCGAGTGAAGCGGCTTTTTGGAGGGTTTCTTCTTGTTCCTTTACGCTTAGTTTGAATTGCTCTCGCGCGATGACATCGGCGAATTCAAAAAGCGTTTCTTCATCAAAGAGAACGAGGGCATTTTCTTTCGCAATTTTTGGAAGTAATCCTGCCACTTTTGAATCTCTCCAATAAAGGAGATCCAAGAGAACATTGGTATCAAGGATAAGAGCGTGGATACCCTCCCCTAAGGAGGGGGCGGGAGAAGCCAAAATCTTTTTTAAAGTTTCGGCACTCGGTAGTTTCTCAAGTCGCTCTAAATCCATGGGAGGAAAGGTTTTTCGTTAAAAGAAAGCCTGCCAGTTTTCAATTCACTGACAGGCTCACTTGAGACTTCACTTAAATTACAGAAAAGCTGTAATTAGAAGAGGTGCTTTACGAGCTCGGCTTCGTTAGCGATTTCGCCAACTGTCACGTCAAGCTTAGACTGGCTGAATTCGTCCATCGGAAGACCCTTGACGATTTCATAGCCGCCCTTACCGTCGCAGATAACAGGGAAGCCGCAGACTAAGCCCTCGGGTACACCGTAGGAGCCGTCACTCGGAACGCCCATGGAAACCCATTCGCCGTTCGTGCCGAGGAACCAGTTGCGCATATGATCGATTGCAGCAGAAGCAGCAGAGGCAGCAGAGCTTGCGCCACGGGCTTCGATAACAGCGGCGCCGCGCTTACCGACTGTGGAGAGATAGGTCTCACGATACCATGTCTGGTCAACGCATTCTGTAGCGGGCTTACCATCGATTGTGGCAAAGCGGATGTCAGAATACATCGAAGGAGCGTGGTTACCCCAAACGCAAACCTTCTTAATCGATGTTGTGGGCTTACCGGTCTTCTCAGAGAGCTGAGCGAGCGAGCGGTTGTGATCGAGGCGAAGCATTGCGGAGAAGCACTTCGGAGAAAGATGCGGAGCAGACTTCATGGCGATGTAGCAGTTCGTGTTGCAGGGGTTACCAACAACGAGAACGTGCACGTTGCGGCTCGCGACTTCGTCGAGGGCCTTACCCTGGACGGTGAAGATCGCACCGTTGGCTTCGAGCAATTCAGAGCGTTCCATACCCTTGGTACGTGGACGAGAACCAATGAGGAAAGCGGCTTCCACATCCTTGAAGGCAACCTTCGGATCGGTTGTGAGAACGAGGCCAGCGAGTGTGGGGAATGCGCAGTCCATCAATTCCATCTGCAAGCCCTGCAACTTCTTAGAGGACTCTGGGCTTTCACGTTCGAGCAAGTGGAGAATCACGGGCTGATCAGCGCCAAAGAGATCGCCAGCGGCGATACGGAAGATGATGGCATAGCCGATATTGCCAGCGGCTCCAGTAACAGCAACACGAATAGGTGCTTTCATTTTAATTTTCACTCCTAGTAGAACCAAAAAACGTACGCACTTGGGACTCTTACCAAGTACGCAAACATCATAAAACACCGCTTTCCTCTCTCGCTAAAGAGAACTAAAGCAGTTGTTCTAGGGCGATATTTTAGAGGGTTTTTCTAGGGCTGAACGCGGATATTGTGAAGAAATTTTGCTATGGACAAGTGTGTAGCTTTCCACGTTTTTGGGAATTTCTTCGATTGAAAAAGGGGATAAAAACGCATTGAATCAACAGGTTTTTATGCGGAAATGTTGCGTTTTGAATCAATTTGATCCAAAAGCCAAATATAAAAATCATGTCTATCCTTGCGGATAAGTCCCTTTTTGAGCGCTTCGAGTACGGCGCACCCCGGCTCTCGCGTATGCGTGCAGTTATAAAAGCGGCACCCAGAGACGAACTTAGCAATATCTGGCATTGCTTCTAGAACATCGGTTTTCGTCAGGTGCGCCAAGCCAAATTCCTGAAAGCCAGGGCTGTCGATAATTTCAAACCGACTCCCATCGATATCAATTGGATAAAGACGCGTCTCAGTTGTGGTCTGTTTCCCGTTATCAAGAGCAACGGAAAATTCCTGCGTGCGAGCTTTGGCTTCGGTAGAAAGCGTATTTAAGAGAGTGCTTTTTCCCATTCCCGATTGCCCGACGAGAAGGACAGTTTCTCCGGAGAATTCTTTTGCAAGAATCCTGCGGGTTTCTTCTGCCTCTGTTAGGGCAGATAGGGAGATAACCTTTTCGCCAATCTCTTCCAAACTTTGGGTAAAGAGTTCTGCGGCCTCTGCGTTTTCCCGTAACTCATTTTTTGTTCGGATTAGAACGGTTCGTATCCCTTCAGCGTGTGCGGCAACGAGCGCTTTCCAAACAAACCAGGGGTTAAATGTCGGTCGAGAGGCAAAGGTAATTGCAACGGTATCGAGATTAGCGGCAAGCGTTTTCTCTCGCCACATATCACTACGAAAAAGCCGATTCTTTCTTTCCATTACTCTAAGAATGGAAGTCTTTCCTGCAACGGGGGCTAAACACTCAACGATGTCGCCTACGACAGCATCAGTTTTCTTTCCCTTACGTGTTGCTTCAAATGGAGTGCCGTTGGCGTCTTTAACAAAAAACATACGCCCGTGCGAGGCAACAATGCGAGCAGTAAAGGAGGAGACTTCTTGCATCATGGCTCCGCAGTGTATTGGTGACTTAGGAGATTGAGGGACTCATCGAGTTTCTCTCGCTTGGCCTCAATAAGATGAGCTGCTTTGTTTGCCTTTTCTGCTTCGCGCCGCTCGAGAATGTTATTGAAGAGTTCCTGCCTATCGGAGATTCGCTCTTCGCGGCTTCTTTTTGCCAAAGTTCTAAGTTTCTCCGCTTCAGCTTCTGCGGCAAGAATTCGGTGCGTAATGTGTGGTCGCCTGTGATTTGCAAGGGAATAGAGGCGATTTGGCGTCAGAGAATTTCTGTAGTCTGTGTGTAACTTAACGATGGCTCGAATGAGAGGAACCGCTCCAACAGTACGAACAACATAGGCATCAGAGTCGTATTCGAGTCTGCGGGTGAGACTGTGTACAAAAAAGACAATGGGGTAAAGAATGACGGGGAAAGTCGTAATAACGATTGCAAGGAGAAGCCCAGGGATTGCCGCTCCATTCGCTAGAGCAATCGATGGATGAATGCCTAAGGCACTGTAGAAGTAACCTTTCTCAGAAATCCATGCAAAACCCATCCAAAAAACACAACTTAAAATAAAAAATATCGCACACCGTGCAAAGCGATGCCAGCGGGCAACCTCAGAGACAGCATTTGCACTCACGGCAAGGATTTCCTCTTCTGTGAGAAGTTCTAAGGTGTGTCTGAAAAGTACAAGATGCGTTGTAGTGCCTGACTGGGCGAAGAGTGCGTGATTGTGTGCAAGAGCTGCAGGCTGCTTACAGGTATAGATTTTTGTATTTGGATAGCCCAATTCTTTTAACAGTAACGTCAGACGCCACTTAAGAGAGCAGTCAGAAAGTTCCACAAGGTTCTTTGAAAATCCAACGCGATAGGTCGGATAAAGATACTCATGCCAAAAGTACCAAGAGATGCAACCGATAAAGCAGATGACCCACCAAAAATAGGAGGTAAGACTCAGAATGAGGATAAGGGCAAACACGAGAGGCATGTCTGCAATCCAACCGATGAAAGTTGTTTGGATTCTTTTCTTTAACCAGCTTTTAGCCTCGGTTCTTTCCATCCCGTAGCGTTCGCTAATGCGAAAGTTACGCCACCAGTCAAAGGGAAGATCCACGAGAGCTAGAAAGAAGAGAATGAGCATCACAAAGAGAAACTGTGAGGCAACCCCCTGATTAAAGAGAA